>JBCDEP010000144.1:0-16997 GCA_039179675.1 Cyanobacteria bacterium P01_G01_bin.67 | reverse complement strand
GAAACGAGCTTTAAGCGCAGCACGCGCCAGAAGGCGAGGCGAGCCAGCATGGACAAGGACTATTTACTCAAAGTTCTCGCTGCTTCGATACCCCTAAAGTCTAACCTATTTAATGCCTAAATTTTCTTGCGCTTACCCTGTTGCCCAACCGTAAACAGGAACCAGCAACCATAGATGTGCAATTAAAGATAACTTGAGAAATCTTTTCCAGTTCTGTTTATAGATAGCTACAGCAATAGTAATTGTATTGCCTACGGTAAAATCTTGAATCGAAATCATTAAATAACTTAAACTTTAAACGTGAGAAAAACCAATATCATAACTAAAAATATTGATAATTAAACCGTACTTGATTATTGCTTGATTGTTATTAAAGATATGGAGCGATCAAACAAACAATTTATAGAAGACAAACAACCGAATCATTTGCGCGATTACGTTAGTCTAGATAAGATTCTTCTTGACGTACTTGCCATATATGAGAATTATACGGCTTCTATTTCAAAAATCGGGAAAACTTTTTATCTCAGGGATAATCTTAAGTATCTTTACTGGTGCCAGTAGTGCAGGTTTAATTGCTCTAATTAACTATATTCTACACAATATAGATCGCTTATCTACTGGAATAGCTTGGCTGTTTGTTGGCTTATGCTTGCTGCTAATGATCTCGTCGGCTATATCTTGGATCTTATTAACTCAACTATCACAAGATGTGATCTATAACCTACGTCTAGAACTAACTCTCCGCATCTTAGCTTGTCCCTTAAGCACAATAGAAACATTGGGCGCACCAAAACTATTAGCTGCACTCACAGAAGATGTAAATACGATCGCAGGTTCCTCGGTGGCAATTTCAGGCATGGGAGTTAATATTTCTCTTGTGGTAGGTTGTTTAGCCTATTTATCGTGGCTGTCGTTACCAATCTTTTGCCTATTTATAACAATGATTATTGTAGGCATTGTCAGCTATCAATATATCGCCAATCGAGGTCGGGCGGGTTTTCAAACTGCGAGAACAGAACAAGACATTTTGTTTCAGCATTTCCAGACAGTCACACAGGGAATTAAGGAGTTAAAACTACACCGTCAAAGACGCAATGCTTTTGTGCAAGAAGATTTAACAGCCACCGCTGCCAGAGTACGTCATTATTGGATGCAGGGTATGGTTAGTTTTGCGATCGCAGGTGGTTATGGACTAGGTTTATTCTTTATTCCTTTAGGCATTCTGTTGCTTGGCTTGACGAAAGTTATGTCAATTCCTGCTGAAGTATTAACCAGCTATACTCTTACTTTTTTATATGCCATTACTCCGCTACGGGGCATCCTTAATACGCTACCCGTACTGAGTCAAACCAGCGTTGCCTTAGAAAAGATTGAGTCTTTAGGATTATCTTTAACTGAACAAACTGTTGAGCCAAATTTTCCTACTGGGATGGATTTTGACCCTAATTGGACAAGTCTGGAGTTAGTCAAGATTCATCATTCCTATCAAGAAGAACAAGAATCACATCGGTTCACTTTAGATCAAATCGATCTTCAATTTAAGCCTGGAGAAATAGTTTTTATTGTCGGTGGCAACGGTAGCGGTAAATCAACTCTGGTAAAACTAATCACAGGTTTATATACTCCCGAAAGCGGCACCATTTTGTTTAACCAGATTCCTGTTACTGATGATAATCGTGAATGGTATCGTCAGCAGTTTTCCGTAGTGTTTTATGATTTTTATCTATTTGACCGTCTTTTGGGTTTAGAATCAGAACGCCAGGAAGAAATTCAAAACTATCTCAGGTTATTAAAACTGGAGCATAAAGTAACGATCAAGGATGGTATTTTATCCACCACAAATTTATCCCAAGGACAGCGCAAAAGGCTAGCTTTATTGACAGCTTACTTAGAAGATCGTCCAATATATGTATTTGATGAATGGGCATCGGATCAAGACCCTGTATTCAAAAAAGTATTTTATCAACAGCTAATACCAGAACTACAAAGCCGCGGTAAAACTATTATTGCCGTAAGTCACGATGAGGGTTATTTTACAGAGTGCGATCGCCTGATTAAATTAGATTATGGTCGTATAGTTTAATGGCAGAACAAACTCTCTTTGCGTCTTTGCCCAGATAACGCTCCTGGATAAACGTCTTTGCGAGAGACAAACACAATCCATCAATTGAAGCTTGACACACCTCTACAATAAATTACGAGCTTTTAACTGCAAGTAGCGATCAACTAACTCTTCGCTCATGCGATCACACGGTGCATCTAGAACTAAAACACCTTTTTGTCTGAGTTGAGCAAAGGCTAACTGGCGTTGCGCCAATAAATCTAAAGCCACCGCACGAGCATATGTAGCTTTGGTATTGTCTGTCGGAGAATCGGCAAGTTGCTTGACTTTAGGATCGTTGAGGGTGACACAAAAAGGTAGATAGCGAGGGGTGAGACGCATCATAGCACCGAGTAATTCACTGGAAGCCGTCGCATCCACTAAATCTGTAATTACTACCACTAAAGCCCGTCGTGTTTGTTGAGTAATGACTCTAGTAACGGCACCGAGATAATCAGGCTCTAACAATACAGGCTGAATTGGGGTGAGACGTTCAACTAATTTCGATAAATGATGATTGCCTCTTTCAGGGGGAATCCAAGTGGTAATCTCACGATCAAATACTGCCACACCAACCTTGTCACCACGGCTTAAACCTGCCATAGCCAAAGCTAGAGTTGAATTTAAACCATAATCAAACCTTTTTAAACCACCCACCTGAGCCGTCATTAAACGCCCGCGATCCAGTAGGATAAACAGAGTTTGTTCCTGTTCAGGTTCTAAAACTCTTACTACAGGGCGATCGCGCCTGGCGGTAGCTTTCCAATCAATGAGTCGAATATCTTCTCCCGTACGATATTCCCTGAGTTCAGCAAATTCAGTACCTTGCCCTAATCTTCTAGCCTGACGCATGTTACCACTATTTTCGAGAGTAAGACGGATTGATAATTCTCTCAAGCTAATCAAATCAGGATAGATTTTTATTTTTTGCTGAGCAGGTATTTGCCAATCTCGCCAAGCTAAACCCAACTTGCCCAATTGACGGACGTGAATGTTTCCCCACTGATATTCCCCCCGACTATCAGGACGAATAAGATAAGTCTGTTCGCTCACGCTATTGGCGGGTAGCTGAATTTCTATGATGTCACGATCTACGGTAAAGTTCTGAGGATAAGCATCACGGATTTGAGCGATCGCCTGTTCTTTGCCAGATGTGATCTGTAAGGTGATGGGATTATCTTTGCCGACAGAGAGACGGGGCACTGATTGACGGAGGATTACCACCGCATTAGCTTTAACCTGGGAGGCATCAATGATGGTGCCAACTAATAAAGCAAAATTGTAGATACGTAAAAAATTTAGACTAACCTGGCGATTAATTAAGATATCTAGCAGCGCCGCACCCAAGCCACCAGTTGCCAACAGGAGATAACAGCGTCGAGATGGAATCATAATCTAAAGGATGAAGAATAAGCAATGAAAATAAAAACCCTAGTTAATTGCAGAAGCGCGATAAATAGTCGCTGAAATTGCTCCATCAGGGCGATCGCTAATACTGCGAAACCAATTTAATCCAGCCTGTAGTCGAATCAGATCTTTGCCCAATTTAGCAACTGCTTACTCAACAGTTGGTGCTAATCATGAGTCTACATAATCGACAAAGTCATGTAATTGTTGAGGTCAGAGAAGATAAACTTTTAGTAGCAATATTTATTCTGCGTTTTTTTAGGTGGAGCTACTTATCAAATACTAACAATTCATCTTGGTACAGAAATTTGCTTCAGGATTGCCGCAATCACCTCATCAATTTGAACATTATCTAACTGCGCTTCAGGTTTTAATAATAGTCGGTGACGTAACAACGGTAGAGCAACAGCCTTCGCGTCATCAGGGATGACATAATCTCTGCCAGCTAGACAAGCACTAGCTTTAGTCGCATTTAACCAAGCTACAGCAGAGCGGGGGGAAGCACCTAAAATCAAGTCAGGATGTTGACGGGTACGTTCAACCAAATCGAGGAGATAGTCAAGAATATTTGATTCTACTTGAATCTCTTGTACCTGTTTTCTTAATGCCAGAATATCTGCCACAGTTGCGATCGCCTCTATCGAATCTAGATCCAATTTTTTAGCCTTAAATCCCTGTTGTGCATTGACTAACATCTGTCTTTCCGCATCTTTTGCTGGATAATCTACCAAAAGCTTAAATAAGAACCGATCCAACTGCGCCTCTGGTAATGGATATGTTCCTTCAAACTCTAGAGAGTTTTGCGTTGCAATTACCCAAAACAAGGGAGATAACAACAGAGTCTCGCCATCAAGGGTAATTTGTTGTTCCTCCATCGCTTCTAGTAAAGCTGCTTGAGTTTTTGGCGGCGTGCGGTTGACTTCGTCTGCCAGCAAAATTTCTGTAAAAATAGGACCTTTTTTGAGAATAAAATCACGACTATTGAGGTCAAAAATATTAGTTCCCAAAATATCTGAAGGAAGAATATCAGGGGTTAATTGAACACGGCGAAAATCTGCTGCAATCAGTTTAGATAATACTTTTACCAGAAGGGTTTTACCCGTACCTGGTACGCCTTCAATAATGACATGACCACCGCTGAGTAAAGCAATGAGCAATTGTTTGACCAGATCCGCCTGACCAACCACGATTTCGTCTATTTTTTGACTAAGATTGTTGAGCAAAGAATTATTTACCATCAGGCATTGCGCTTAAAGCTAGGATTCTCTATCTTGAGGATTTAACTACAGTAGTCGTTTTAACTCCTTACCAGATTGATGTAAAGCTTTCTGCATGCTGACAGCACAGCTGGAATTTCGATTCCAATGATTCAATCAAAGCAATTCTTCAAATATTCCTGAATATATCAGAAACACCTACTGACTTCTTTACTGACGATCAGCTATTGCAAAATCTAGGAAGAATTTAACATGTACAATCTTTCGAGGATTTTATCAAGATTTGTTTGCATAACAAACGGCTAAGCTGTTATACTAACCAAGTGTCAAATTAAGCACATTCGGGCGATTAGCTCAGCGGTAGAGCGCCTGCCTTACAAGCAGGACGTCACTGGTTCAAATCCAGTATCGCCCATATCTTTCTAAATGCTTCGTTTCAGACTTTTGAAGCGGTTTGGAAGTAAAGTTCTTCTAATATATTACCCCTAAAATGCCCCACGCTAATTGTTGAAATTTGGGGCATATCTTTTAGAAATTTAGACTAGGCTCTATCTCTATCTAAATATATAATCTCATCTTTTTCCAGACTTGATATCTCTGACAGTACTTCGAGAAATAAATATTTTAAAATAGCTCTTGCAATTTTGTAGCAACGCGATCGCAAGCATCAAATATTGTGTTGTACGTTATGATCTCGCTCCCTTTTGACGGAACTTAGATTATTAAAGCCAAATACTTTTAGTAGGTATCAGATGATGCCAAAAACCATCATAACCTGAAGCTATTCTTAAGCTTCTAAGTGGGAGGAAAAATCTTTTTCTAAGATGAAAAAGTACGTTTGGCTCGAACTAAAGGAATATTATGCAATGTGACTTTTCTTACTTAATTCTTAATGCAGTTCTTATTTAATTCTTATTTAATTAAGGCAAAGTACTATAAAGGTTCGGTTTTGAGACAACTACTTTAAAAGATGCCAACATCTAAAGCTAATCGTCTTTGAAAATGCCCTACCTCTTGGTATTTGGTAACAAATAGCAAAAATCACAGGCTTAGGAAGGTTAACTCCATGGAAAATATTGACCCAGCTGTCATTCCAGAATACAGCCTAGATAGAGACTGTCAAACTCTATCTCAGCACGTGCTTCAGCAGTTTTCTGATTTCAGCTCTCAGTCCCAAGACGTGAGTGCAATTATGAATCGGATTGCTTTAGCTGCAAAATTAGTTAGTCGTCGTCTTAGTCGTGCAGGATTGATGGCAGGAGCGTTAGGTTTCACTGGGGAAACTAATGTTCAAGGAGAATCAGTCAAAAAAATGGACATCTATGCTAACGATGTCTTTATATCTGTCTTCAAGCAAAGTGGGCTAGTTTGTCGCTTGGCATCAGAAGAGATGGAAAAGCCCTACTACATACCAGAAAACTGTCCCATTGGACGCTATACCCTTTTATACGATCCAATTGATGGCTCTTCTAATGTAGATATCAACCTGAATGTCGGTTCGATCTTTTCGCTACGGCAACAAGAGGGTAACGATCTTGATGGCAAGGCTCAAGATTTATTACAAAATGGCGATCGCCAGATTGCAGCGGGCTATGTCTTATATGGTCCTTCCACTGTGCTGGTATACACTCTAGGAACGGGAGTCCACTCCTTCATTCTCGATCCCAGCTTAGGAGAATTTATCCTAGCAGAGGAAAATATTAAGATTCCCCAGCATGGTCCTGTATACAGTACTAACGAGGGGAACTACTGGCAATGGGACGAATCGATTAGAGAATATATCCGCTATGTTCACCGTCATGAAGGCTATACCGCTCGCTACAGTGGGGCATTAGTCGGTGACTTTCATCGCATTCTCTTACAGGGTGGTGTCTTCCTTTATCCAGGGACAGAAGCTAAGCCTGAAGGCAAACTGAGATTACTGTACGAATCAGCGCCGTTGGCTTTCTTAATAGAGCAAGCTGGAGGAAAAGCCAGCACGGGAACAGAAAGGCTGCTCAGCTTTATACCTCAAGAGTTACACCAGCGAACTCCGTTGGTGATTGGCAGCACGGAGGATGTGCAGCTAGTAGAATCTTTTATCCAAGATCGGGCGCGTCGGGACTCAGAAGCAAAAGCTCTAGTTTAAGTTCAGATTATTACCAGTAAACTTTGCAATTTTAAGAGGAAGATTAATTTATGTCTACCGCCAATCCTATATTAGCCATCGAAAATCAGTACGGTCAAAGTATCTGGATGGATAATCTCAGCCGCGATTTGATTGAATCAGGAGAATTAAAGCAGTCCATTAGCGAGAAGGGCATTAGAGGAATTACTTCCAACCCCGCGATTTTTGAAAAAGCGATCGCTGGCAACAAAATTTACGATCAGGCAATTGAAGCAGGGATCGCAGCCAATAAATCAGTATCCGAGATCTATGAGGATTTGGTTTTTACCGATATTCGTAATGCCTGTGATGTCTTTATGCCTGTTTACGAAGAAACAGATGGTTTAGATGGCTATGTCAGTATCGAAGTCCCCCCAGATTTAGCTAAAGATACCGCTAGCACCATTAAAGAAGCACGCCGTTATTACCAAACCATAGATCGTCCGAACCTGATGATCAAAATTCCTGGAACCCCTGAAGGTTTACCCGCAGTAGAACAGGCGATCGCTGAGGGAATGAGCGTCAACGTTACCTTGCTCTTTTCTGTCCAAAGCTACATCGACACTGCCTGGGCATATATCAAAGGTTTAGAAAAGCGTGTTGCCGCAGGAGAAGATATTAGTAAGATTGCTTCGGTTGCCAGTTTTTTCCTCAGTCGCATTGATGTCAATATTGATAATCGTCTTGATAGTAAATTAGAGACTGCTGAAGGAGAAGCAAAAGCCAAGTTAGAAGCCATCAAGGGAAAAGTAGCGATCGCTAATGCTAAGGTCGCTTACCAAAAATATAAAGAGATCTTTAGTGGCGATCGTTGGAATGCCCTAGTTGAAAAAGGCGCAAAGGTGCAACGACTCCTCTGGGCAAGTACGGGGACTAAAAACCCAGAATACAGTGACGTGATGTATGTTGATGAGTTAGTAGGAGTGGATACAGTTAATACCCTCCCGCCAAATACCATTGATGCCTGCGTCGATCACTGCGATCCTGCGAATCGGATCGAAAGCGATCTTGATGCCGCATACCAAGTTATTGAAGGATTAAAAGATGATGCCGTGGAGATCGATCTCGATGCGGTGATGGATGAACTTTTAGAAGAAGGTATTGATAAATTTATCAAGCCTTTTGAATCATTGATGTCCTCATTGGAATCAAAAGTTAAGCAATTAGCAGCAGTCTAAAGCGCGGGATCAGGGATGAGGAATAACAGCCTATTTACTCCTTGTCCCTGTATGTCCATTAATACCAGTAACTTTATAAATAAATAACAGCTAATAATTAAAATATGGTTGCAATATTAGAAAATCCTTTACGCGTAGGATTACAGCAAGAACGTACAGCCGATCCTGCAATTATTGTCATTTTTGGGGCATCGGGAGACCTAACTCAAAGAAAGCTAATTCCTGCTATCTATCAAATTAAGCGAGAGCGTCGCTTACCGCCCGAAATGACGATTGTGGGGGTAGCGAGAAGAGATTGGACTGACGATTATTTTCGCCAACACCTCAAGGAAGGAGTCGAAGAGTTTGGGAATGGTATCGGCAATGAAGAGCTTTGGAATGATTTTGCAGAAGGCATTTTCTACTGTTCTGGCAACATGGACGAAGCAGCAAGCTATGAAAAATTAAAGAGTTTACTATCAGAATTAGACGGCAAACGAGGGACAAGAGGGAATCGAGTCTTCTATCTAGCCGTATCGCCTAAATTCTTTAAACCCGCTTTAAAACAGTTAGGTGCAGCGGGTATGCTGGATGATTCAGTTAAACACCGTATTGTAATTGAAAAGCCCTTTGGGAAGGATTTGAGTTCGGCTAAGTCTCTCAACCGTGCCGTACAAAGAGTTTGTAAAGAGGAGCAGGTATACCGTATTGATCATTACCTGGGAAAAGAAACTGTTCAAAATATCCTAGTCTTTCGTTTCGGGAATGCTATCTTTGAACCACTCTGGAATCGCCAGTTTGTCGATCATGTCCAAATTACTGTGGCAGAAACCGTAGGGGTAGAAGAGCGAGCAGGATATTATGAGACTTCGGGAGCCTTGCGCGATATGTTGCAGAATCATTTGATGCAGCTATTTGCCATTACTGCTATGGAACCCCCCAATGCACTAGATGCCGATAGTATTCGTAGTGAAAAAACGAAAGTATTGCAGGCGACTCATATTGCTGATGCTAATAACCTCGAACAGTCAGCAATTCGCGCACAGTATTCTGAAGGTTGGATGAAAGGTAAACCCGTTAAAGGTTATCGCCAAGAAGACGGGGTAAACCCTGAATCAACGACCCCCACGTTTGTCGCTTTAAAGCTAGAAATTGATAATTGGCGTTGGAAAGGAGTGCCTTTTTATCTCCGCACGGGGAAACGGATGCCTAAAAAAGTAACGGAAATTTCGATTCATTTTCGCGAAGTTCCGTTGTTGATTTTTCAATCCGCAGCACAGCAGACTAGTCCTAATGTTCTTACAATGCGGATTCAACCCAACGAAGGTATTTCCCTCAAGTTTGAGGCGAAAACCCCTGGCCCCGATCTCAGAACTAGAACTGTAAACATGGATTTTAGCTACGGTTCTTCCTTTGGCATGGCAACTGCCGATGCCTATCATCGCCTGTTACTTGACTGTATGTTAGGGGATCAAACTCTGTTTACCCGTGCTGATGAAGTAGAAGCGGCTTGGAATATTGTGATGCCGATTATCAATGCCTGGGAATCCCCTAGCGATCCCAGTTTAATGCCCCAGTACGAAGCGGGAACCTGGCAACCGACAGAAGCAGAATTTATGCTCAATCGCGATCAACGTCGTTGGCGAAGACTTTAAAGGGATAAGGGACAAGGTATGAAAGACAAAGGGCTGCCCCACATGTAGGGATTGAAGGAGTAATTAAGGAATCTTTGGTTACTCCTTCGGAAATGAACAACTTCCTATCTCCAGATCTGATAAATGTTAAATGTAAAATGCTAAATGCAAAATGATTATGGTTTCACCAATAGTATCTCTGCAAGCACCCAAAGACGTATCCATCGACGAAATTGAAGCTGAATTACGCGCCCTATGGCAAAGTCAGGGTTCAGACGAAGATAGTGCCGCAGTTACCCGAGCGGCAACTTTTAGCCTCATTGTTTATGAGCCAGATGGAACTCAACAGTTACTAGCATCTTTAGGGTTCTATACTGGTCCCATTGACGGTATTGCTGGACCAAGAACCAAAGCGGCAATTAAGGCAGCGCAAAAAGAATATAGTTTCAATCCTACGGGGAAATCTGACGCAGCATTGCTCAACAAGCTCCAGGTAGAGTTTGCTCAAGCTAAAGCCAAAGACAAATTGACTTCAGAAAATAAGACCGCAGCTATTAGCTATACTCCTGATTCAGAAGGAATTACAGCAGATGCGATCGCCGCTTCTAATCCCTGTCGCATTGTGACTCTCTGCCCGATTCTGAGTGAAGATACAGGAGTTACAGCTCAAGTTTCTGCTTATTGCCCGATCAATAAGCAAAGTCAGAACACTCTGGTTTGCTGTGAATACATCACCCTCAGCGGAACTGCCGAAGCCTTAGATCGTATTGGAGGAATCATTGCCGAATTAGCGATCGCTGATTTGCCTAAATTTGTCTGGTGGAAAGCGACCCCAACTCCCGATCTACCGTTATTTAAACGTTTAGTTTCTTCTAGTGATACCGTAATTTTTGATTCCAGTAGCTTTATTGAACCTGAAGCTGATTTACAAGCTTTAGCTAAACTACTAACACAGGATACTGCTCTTGCGGATATTAACTGGCGTAGACTAGCTCCGTGGCAAGAATTAGCAGCAGCGGCATTCGATCCTCCAGAAAGAAGAGGAGATATTTACGAAGTAGATAAAGTCACGATTGATTATGAACAGGGTAACCAGTCTCAAGCTTTAATGTTCTTGGGTTGGTTAGCTAGTCGCCTGAAGTGGAATCCCGTTAAATATAGCCTTGAAGGCGGAGACTATGATATTCGCCGTGTCCAGTTTATTGACGATCAACAACGCACAATTGAAGCAGAGCTGGCAGGTATTCCCACTGCCGATTGGGGTGATATTCCTGGAGATTTAGTTAGCTTACGCTTAAGCTCCACTAATTTAGATGCCGACTGCTGTACCGTGCTTTGTTCTAGCACTACAGGCTGTATGCGGATGGAGGCTGGAGGGGGAGCGCAGTCTTGTTATATTGAGCAGGTAACCCCTCTATTCGATCAGAAAAGCGAAGAGCTGCTGGGGCAACAGCTACAGCGATGGGGAAGAGAAATGCTTTATGAGGAAAGTATGGTAATTACAGCCCAAATCCTAGAGCTGCTAGACTAATTCTGAGGTAGCGAAGATATTTTCCCCATCATATTTATAGGGCTTGAGAATACTACAAGCCCTTTTTTAAGCTCTGTAATAGTTCTATCTGATCTCATTGATCGCATATCCTGAGCTACTGCTTCGATAAATTTCACCGATTTCTGAGTGGCTGAATTCTGATTCATTCAAACCAATCTGATTGCGTTATTCTAAGTCCTGCGATATTTCTGCACCCATGCTCCAAATTTTAGAACTTCATCACTATTTAACATCACCTTTATTTCATTAGACTCGGGGGCGGTTTCAGATAAACAGTGGACATTAACAAATAAATTTCTTACTGCCGATGCCCACTTTAAGATGTAAATCTTTACTTTAAACCGAAAAAGTTTTTCAGCCATTCTAAAAAGTTTCCTACATCTTTGGTAGAAACTTTAAGTAGAGAAAGTATTCCGACTAAAATGAGAATTGTGCCAATTACAAAGTTATCTTTATACAATGTTAACCCGACGATCGCAATAAAATAAGGAGAAACAATCCGACTAATTCTTTCTACTGTAGAAACAAGCTCTTGATCTTCAATAATTTCTTCTGTTTGCAACAAAGTATCTTGAGAAGAAGTCAAATTAGTTGGGGTAGGTGGCGATAGCTTGATGTCTTTTAAATCAGACATGGTCGGTTTCTCTGGTTCACGGGGAGACTTTCCAAACATAATTCAACTCATCTAAGGGTAAATCGTATAGTGTTATTTTAAGATAGCCTGATCTCAGGAGTTGATCAGCAATTTGATTTAATTCTGAATGCCAAAATAAGTCAGGATTAGGTTTTCAGTTCCTGTATTTTTAACTTCGTGAACTTCTCCCGCCTCAACGGAAACGCACACTCCTGGTACTAACTGATATTCTTGTTGATTGATGCAGATTATTCCCTTCCCAGAACTGACAAAAAACACCTCAGACATATCCTGATGAGCATGAGCGATCGCAATTTGACCTGGGGCAAAAGTTGCCTGGGAGAAGTTAGTCAAATGGGGCAAGTCTCCCTGAGAGAGCATGACCTGTTTCTTGATTTCAGGATTATGGGATACTTCCTGTTGGGGAAGCTGATTCAGATTAGCAATTTTCATAATTTTTCCGTTAAATAGAAATTCCATCCCTATCTAAAGCGAGGCAGAAGATAATCTAACATGAAGTAGCGTTATTTGCCGTGTTAAAAATACATCTTGAATAAGATAAGTTAGAAGAGAAAGTCTTAACTCCAAATCTAATGCAGCTGCTTGCCACTAGAAAAATATCAGCTATCCCCATCACCAAAAATAATTTTGAACCTTATGGTCAATTGATTACACCCGATCCTGATGGTAAGCTGTTTGACGAAAATGACGCTGTCTTAAAGCTGCAACCTGGGATTCCTCGCTTTTATATCATGCATTTAGAAAGTCGAGGCAGAACTTTTCACACCATTACTCGTCATCATCTTTGTACACAATGCTTAGGTTCTCTAAATGGTCTAGATTGGCTGATGGCAGTATGTCCTCCTTCAGATAGTTCTGAACCAGATATTGACCGCATGAGTGCGTTTCGGATACCAGGAAATTGCTTTATTAAACTAGAGGTGGGGACTTGGCACGCAGGACCTTATTTTGAGCATGACGCAGTAGATTTTTATAATTTAGAATTGAGTGATACCAACGTAGTCGATCACTTTACCCACAATTTTTTGACTAGACAAAATATTAAATTTGAAATTGTTGGCTGATTGATTTGTTACCAACCTTAACTAACAATTAATAGCTGATAGCTAATAAATAAAGAACTAGAAATGAGAAGGAAGTTAGTTCATTCCCCAGGAAAATTATGACTCAGGAACTAGCGATCGCTACTTACGGTCTAACTAAAAGATTTGAAGGGTATATTGCCGTCAACGATATCGATCTGCAAGTGAAAGCAGGAGAAGTATATGGTTTGATAGGTCCTAACGGCGCTGGGAAAACTACTTTGATCAGGATGTTAGCCACGGCAGAAGAACCAACCAAGGGAGAGATTTATCTTCATGGAGATCGCTTATTACGGGATGACTCTAACTCCAGCTTAAAACAGCGTATTGGTTATCTTCCCGATGATTTTCCCCTCTACAATGATTTGACTGTTTATGACTATCTTGATTATTTTGCGCGATTATATCTGTTAAAGCAGCCATATCGTCAGCGGCGCATTCATGAAGTATTAGAACTAGTTCAGCTAGAAAACAAGCGCAAAAGCAATATTTCCACCCTTTCACGGGGGATGAAACAACGTCTGAGTCTAGGACGAACCATTATTCACGAACCAATCCTCTTACTGCTAGATGAACCCGTTTCAGGTTTAGATCCCATAGCCAGAAAGCAGTTTCGTCAGATCATCAAAGTGTTGCAAGAAGCGGGAATGACTATTCTGATTTCATCTCACGTTTTGAGTGATTTAGCGGAACTTTGTACTTCCATTGGCATTATGGAACTAGGCTTCCTAGTTGAGAGTGCTTCCCTAACCGAACTATATCAAAAGTTATCTCGCCAGCAAATTACCCTTGGCACTTTGGGTAAGATGGAGATATTGCAGCAACAACTGCGTCAAAATTCTCTCGTCGAAACCTGGGAGATGATGCCCCAGAGGAATCATCTCAAAGTTAATTTTACTGGGGGAGAGGCTGACTGTGCGTCACTGTTGCGATCACTTATTCTCGCTGATATCCCCCTAACAGAATTCCACTGTAGCCAGGAAGATCTGGAATCGATATTTTTAAAATTGGGACATCAACAAACTTCTTAAAGTAAGCCACAAATTACTGCCAACGTCGCCTAAATTAAGATTATGAAACAAAATATTAGACTGTTTCGAGAGCAAAATTCTCCGTGGTCAAAGTTTTTAGACTGGAATCCTCAATTCTTCCGAGAGATTAAAGGCAAACTTAAAACCAGAAATATTGTAATTTCCGCGGCGATTTCTGTCATTATTCAATTTGTCGCTGTTATTTCTCTGTTGGGTCAATTACCTGATTCAGATCCAGAAGGAATCTTCGGCACTCAGTATAGTAGTTATTGTCTTGGCAATGGCTTAGATAGTGCTGCCTGTACTAAAGATATGTTGGGCAATTGGGTCATCAACTGGCAATTATTATGGCTCGATCTATTTATTATTCTCAGTATCATTAGTATTTTTTCTGTGCTGGTAATCGGTACCTACATGTTGATTGCTGATACCGTCCAAGAAGAAAGCCGAGGTACGCTCAACTTTATTCGTTTAACGCCTCAATCTGCTAGCAGTATTTTACTCGGTAAAATGTTGGGAGTGCCAATCTTGCTCTTCTCAGGAATTTTATTACTATTGCCTTTACATCTAGCGTCGGGTTTAAATGCACATATCCCCGCTGCTTTGATCCTTGGATTCTATGGAGTGGTAGTTGCTAGCTGTGGTTTTTTCTATAGTTTGGCTTTACTGTGGAGTTTAACTAAGCTGGGCTTTCCTGGTTTAAAACCCTGGCTAGGAAGTGGTTTGCTGGGAGTTTTACTGTTTGTTTTGACCAGATTGTTATTTGACGGCTACGTCACCTTAGATAATCCTGCGGGTTGGTTATTCTTATTCAATCCCAGCTTAGTTTTATCTTATTTAATTGATGCAACTTACTTACCCAATAGCAAAATTGATTTTCTCACTGTGGGAGACTTATCAAACATGTTATTTTTGGGTCAAGCCTTATGGAAAAATGCCACTATCGGCATCAGCACAATCTTATTTCACTTTTGTCTCTGGACATACTGGTGTTGGTCAATTGCCCAAAGACGGTTTTTGAATCCCGATCGCACTTTAATTAGTAAAACTCAAAGTTATTGGCTAACAGGCTGGTTTGTAGCGATCGCTCTGGGCTTCACTCTGCAAAGTACTCGACAAAGTTTGTTAGAAGAATACTTTATTTTTCTGCAATTCTGTTTGGGGGTCTGGGGATTAGGATTAATTGCTGTATTAAGTCCCCATCGTCAAGCACTCCACGATTGGTCGCGGTATCGTCATCAAGTAAGCAACGAGGGTAAAGTACTCTGGCAAGAATTAATCTTCGGGGAAAATAGTCCCTCTACAGTTGCGATCGCCATCAACCTCTTAATTGCGATCGCCTATATCGTACCCTCAATCTTATTGCACCTGGATCAAAAACGACACCACCTACTTTGGGGATTTATTCTTTGTGCAGGAAGTATCTTGCTGCTGGCAGTAGTTGCCCAGTTTATTTTGACCAGTAAAACCCGTAAACGAGGCGTATGGTCAATAATCACGGTCACTTCTCTAATTATTGTGCCGCCAGTCTGTTTAGGCTTTGCGGAAGTCTATCCTGAAACGACTCCTTTAGTTTGGTTATTTAGCTTTTTGCCCACAGTGATTACAGAATACGCCACCGTCCCTACTTTATTGATGGCAGTATTAGGTCAATGGTTAGCTATTTCCGTAATTGGGTTCCAGATGACCCGAAAATTGCGTCAAGCTGGCGCCTCGGAAACTAAGCTCTTACTAGATCGCCATGCTGTTCTAACTGATTAGTTGGGATTCTTAATTGTCACTTGTCTTTTGTTTTTTGTCATTTGGCAATTTGACGCTAAATTAATTTTCTGTCAGACAAAACAGCTCTTTTTATCCAGTTTATTAAAACATTCACAAAGCGATCGCATGTAGCTTATCAGCGATCGCTTTTTTATTGCTTAAATTTTCCATACATAATTTAGCTGAAAACCTTTTAATCACTTTTGCCTCGGGAATTATAAATTTCCCCACTACTCTGAGCATATAAATCTAGAACCTCTTGGGCGCGATCGCGATTAATCTCAGTCAAAACTTCAATTCCTCGATCCTGCAAAGCATCAGTCCAATCTGCTATTTTCGCTCCTTCATCAAACCCAATTTGGCGCGCATCGTAATCTGTAGCAGAAGTAATAACTCTTGTTACTCCTGACCACGGTATAGCACCCAAACACATAGCACAGGGTTCAGTACTTGTTACTAATTCATGTTGAACTAAATTTTGATTACCTAGATCGTAAGTACTAAGTTTAGCTTGAGCAACAGAAATTGCCACTATCTCCCCATGCAGAATAGAAAGTCCTTGATTGGTAACCAAATTAACTCCCAGTGAAACCAGTTTTCCCGACTCTAATTCAAATATAGCCGCAGCAAAAGGACCACCTGTTTTCTCAAGTACATTTCTCCTCGATGCCTCAATCACAAACTTGGTGCGTTCTTCAATATCTTTAATATAGTCAATTTCCCTAGTAAATTCTTGAATCCACAAAGGTAAGGAAAACGTGATTGTTTCAGGTTGCATTAAGTTAATTGGCTAATTGTAATTTCGTTTATTGAGATCAATCAATTAATTTTGTTTCTTCTATCTTGTCCTATTTGGCGATCGCCTGATCCATTCCAGTAAATGCATTATCAAGAGATTGATACTTAGCATTACTTTCCCAGACAACAACTTCAGCATCAATTACTCTGAGAAAGACATCATCATATTCACCATAGCCAATTTCGATTTACCCATCTTGAACCTAGGCACTAATATTGGGATACATTTTTTAATAATTTTATGAACTTATAAGTAGCTAGGTGGAATTAAATATAAAACGCTCCAAGCAGTAATCACCTAGGTCACTACGATGCTTCATCTAAATATTTCAAGTCAATAGTTCCTTCTGCTGCTGCCATTTCCAGCATCGCTAAGTCAGTTTTCTTAATTTCTTTTAATTGTCTATCTTGCTTCTTTCTACTGCTCTGTCTCGTTCTTTTCCAACGATATCT
>JBCDEP010000034.1:0-46767 GCA_039179675.1 Cyanobacteria bacterium P01_G01_bin.67 | reverse complement strand
CAATTTCTCGGCAGATATATCTTTGCCAATTTCGGTATTGCAGGTAAATGTTATCCCTTCTGCTTCTAACAGCTTAATGCGCCGCATCACAATCTCTTGCTTGTCTAGCTTCATGTTGGGAATGCCATACATCAGCAGTCCCCCAGGACGATCCGCTCGTTCAAACACCGTCACCCAATGACCTGCCTTATTAAGTTGAGCCGCCGCCGAAAGTCCCGCAGGACCCGATCCTACTACCGCAACTTTCTTACCCGTGCGTTTGGCTGGAGGTTCGGGGTTAACCCAGCCTGATTCCCAACCTTTTTCGATAATGGAATATTCAATATTTTTAATCGTTACGGGAGGGTTATGAATTCCTAATACACAAGAGCCTTCGCAGGGGGCGGGACAGACGCGACCAGTAAACTCGGGGAAATTATTGGTTTTATGTAAACGATCTAAAGCTTCTTGCCACAGTCCCCGATAAATTAGATCGTTCCACTCGGGAATTAGATTATTAATTGGGCAACCACTCGCCATGCCACTAATATTAATGCCCGTATGGCAGAAGGGCGTACCACAGTCCATGCACCTAGCAGCTTGGGTTTTGAGGTTATCCTCTGGCATGGGCAGATGAAACTCGTCCCAGTTACGAATACGATCGCTTGGCGACAATTCAGAGGGTTCTTCGCGCAGATATTCAATAAAGCCTGTTGGTTTTCCCATTGTTGTGTCGTTGTTCTCAAAAAAAATTAATGATGAATAATTGCTGGGGGCGTTTCGCGAAACGCCCCTATTGAAACGCCCCAACCGTTGAAAATTGGGTTAACTGCCGCCGATTCGGGCAGCATCACGGGCGTTAGCTTCAAATGCGGCATCAAGGGCATCATCACCGCTTAATCCTTCGGCGATCGCATTTTGAATAGCTTGCAGTACTCGTTTATAGTCTCTGGGCATTACTTTGACGAATTTGGGTGCAAACTCTTGCCAACTAGCTAGTACTTTGTTAGCTTTAGGACTGTTGGTATAATCGGCGTGTTTTTGGATCATGCGGTAGATAGTTTCACGATCTTCTTCATCAAGAGGTTCGATATCTGCCATCTGGGTGTTGCAACGGGCGGCAAAATCTCCCTGTTCATCAAGGATATAGGCTACTCCGCCACTCATACCTGCGGCAAAGTTACGCCCCGTTTTGCCGAGAATCACCACTTTGCCTCCTGTCATGTATTCGCAACCATGATCGCCGATGGCTTCAACTACGGTGTTAACCCCAGAGTTACGAACGCAAAATCTTTCTCCAGCAACACCATTGATATATGCTTCGCCATTGGTTGCGCCGTAAAATGCCACGTTGCCGATAATAATATTATCTTCGGGGACAAAGGTCGAACCCTCTGGAGGATAGACGATGATTTTGCCGCCACTTAGACCCTTGCCAAGATAGTCATTGGCATCCCCTTCTAATTCTAAAGTCACCCCTTTCGGTACAAAGGCGCCGAAACTTTGTCCTGCACTACCCTGAAAATGAAGCTGTACCGTATTTTCTGGTAAGCCTTGCCAGTGACGTTTGCTGATTTCATTACCGAGAATTGTCCCTACTACCCGATTAATATTTCTAATGGGCAAAGTAGCCTTAACTGGTTCTCCTTTCTCAATCGCTGGTCGGCAGAGATCGAGGAGAGTGGTAAGGTCTAAGGATTTATCTAGTCCGTGATCCTGGGGAATTTGGCAATAGCGACCGACATCTGCACCAACTTCTGGCTGGTAAAGGATTTGGGAAAGATCGATGCCTTTAGCTTTCCAATGATCTACGGCTTTTTTCGCTTCTAAAACATCGGTACGTCCTACCATTTCGCTGAGGGTGCGGAAGCCCAAGCTTGCCATTATTTCGCGGACTTCTTGAGCAATAAACTTCATAAAGTTGACCGCATATTCAGGAGCGCCAATGAAGTTTTTACGTAGTTGGGGGTCTTGAGTAGCGATGCCTGCGGGACAGGTATTCTTATGGCAGACGCGCATCATAATACAGCCGAGGCTAACTAGGGGGGCAGTTGAAAACCCAAATTCTTCAGCACCTAACAAAGTTGCGATCGCCACATCTCGACCTGTTTTCATTTGTCCGTCGGTTTCCACCGCAATGCGACTTCGGAGGTTATTTAGAACTAAGGTTTGATGAGTTTCCGCTAACCCCAGTTCCCAAGGTAATCCTGCATGTTTAATTGAAGTTTGGGGAGATGCTCCTGTGCCGCCGTCAAAACCAGAAATTAGCACTACATCAGCATGGGCTTTAGCTACTCCAGCAGCAATCGTACCTACTCCGACTTCGGAGACTAATTTAACGCTAATTCGCGCTTCTCTGTTGGCATTTTTTAAGTCGTGGATCAATTCTGCTAAATCTTCAATGGAGTAAATATCGTGGTGGGGTGGAGGAGAAATCAAGCCTACTCCTGGGGTAGAGTGGCGCACTTTGGCAATCCAAGGATAGACTTTCTTTCCTGGTAATTGTCCTCCTTCCCCTGGTTTTGCCCCCTGTGCCATTTTGATCTGGAGTTCTTTGGCTTGGGAGAGATAGAGGCTGGTTACGCCAAAACGCCCCGATGCTACTTGTTTGATGGCACTGTTTTTTGAGTCTCCCTGTTCGTTTGTCCAGGTATAGCGTTCGGGGTCTTCCCCTCCTTCCCCTGTATTAGATTTGCCACCGATCCGATTCATAGCGATCGCCAGAGATTCATGTGCCTCTTTGGAGATTGAGCCGTAGCTCATGGCACCTGTCTTAAACCGCTTCATAATCGCTTCTACTGGTTCGACTTCTGACAGGGGAATTGGTTCGCGGTCTTTATATTCCAGCAAGCCTCTCAGGGTAAAGCGTTGCTGGTTTTGCTCGTTTACCAGTTTGGCGTATTGCTTATAAAGTTCGTAATCCCCCAATTTCACTGCCTGCTGTAGAGTGTGAATGGTTTGAGGACTAAATAAATGTGCCTCGCCGTCTTTGCGCCATTGGTATTCACCACCAACATCGAGGGTGTGAACGTTAACATCGCGGTCGGGAAAAGCGTGGCTGTGGCGTAAGATTGCTTCTTTGGCGATCGCTGCTAAATCTGCTCCTTCAATCCGAGAAGCTGTCCAGGTGAAGTAGCGATCAATTACTGAATGGTTAAGCCCAATTGCTTCAAAAATTTGCGCTCCTCGATAGCTTTGGAGAGTTGAAATACCAATCTTAGAGGCGATTTTGATCGTGCCTTTGGTAACAGCTTTAACGTAGTTCTTACAAGCAGTTTGAGCATCAACCCCCACCAGAATTTTCTGCTGAATCATGTCACCCAAAGTAGCAAAAGCTAGATAGGGATTAATGGCACCGCAACCATATCCCAACAGGACAGCAAAATGGTGTACTTCCCTTGGTTCGCCCGATTCCAAGACAATACCGACTCTGGTACGTGTTCCCTGCCGAATTAGATGGTGATGTAATCCAGCAACCGCTAGTAAAGCAGGAATTGGCGCTTTATCTTGATCCACATCGCGATCACTCAAGATAATAATACTGGTGCCTGTGGCGATCGCGCGGTCAGCTTCATCACAAATATCTGTAATTGCAGTTTCTAAACCTTGCACTCCCTGTTTAGGGTCAAATAAAATCGGTAGAGTCAGGGATTGAAAATCTCCTTTTAACTGTTTCAGCTTTGCCAATTCGGCATTGGTAATTATGGGAGTTTTTAACTGAATTAGATGGCAACTTTCAGGCTGCGGATCGAGTAAGTTACGTTCTGAACCAATAGTCGTTATCGGGGAGGTGACAATCTCTTCCCGAATCGAATCAATTGGGGGATTGGTTACCTGGGCAAACAGCTGTTGAAAATAATCATAAAGCAACTTTGGACGCTCGGAAAGCACTGCTAGAGGCGTATCTGTCCCCATTGATCCTAGGGCTTCAACGCCATTTAGACCCATTGGTTGTAGTAACATCCGTAGTTCTTCAAAGGTATAGCCAAAAGTCATCTGTTGAGGCAAAATCTCATTTTGGGCAGCCTCTGGCACTGAATCTACTGCGGGCAAAGCGGCTAAATCCATCAAATTATCATTTAACCACTGACGATAGGGCTTTTCCGTGACAATTGCTTGCTTAATCTCTTCATCAGCCACAATGCGTCCTTCTTCCATGTTGACCAAGAACATCTTCCCTGGTTCTAAACGTCCCTTAAACTCAACGTTTTCTGGAGGAATCTCTAGCACTCCCGCTTCTGATGCCATAATTACCAGATCGTCTTTGGTCACGTAATAGCGAGAAGGACGTAAACCATTGCGATCCAATACTGCCCCCACCATTGTGCCATCGGTAAAGGCGATGGAAGCAGGACCATCCCAAGGTTCCATCAAGCAAGAGTGATATTCATAAAAAGCTTTTTGTTCGTCACCCATTGACTCGTGAGCTGTCCAGGGTTCAGGAATCATCATCATCACGGCATGAGGTAGCGATCGCCCTGCTAAGACCAAGAGTTCTAAAGTATTGTCAAAAATACTGGAATCACTACCGTCGATATTAATTAAGTTCTGCACCTTCCTCATATCATCGCCAAATAATTCCGATTCCAGTAAGGATTGGCGAGCATGCATCCAGTTAATGTTACCCCGTAGAGTATTAATCTCTCCATTATGAGCAATGTAGCGATAGGGGTGAGAACGTTCCCAGCTAGGGAAGGTGTTAGTACTAAAGCGAGAATGCACTAAAGCTAAGGCACTTTCCAGGTCAGGATCATGGAGTTCGGGATAATATTCCCCTACCTGTAACGGCATCAGCATTCCTTTATAGACAATTGTGCGGCAAGAGACGCTGGATTCATACCAAAAAGTATCTCCCAATTCGCGGCGAATCTCCTTATGAGTCCGCTTGCGAATCACAAACAGTTTTCGTTCAAAAGCGGCTTCATCTAACTCCACAGCACGCTGGATAAATACCTGCTGCATGAAAGGTTCGCTTGCTTGAGCCGTATGTCCTAAAGTTGCATGATTTGTCGGCACATCGCGCCAACCTAAAACTTGCTGTCCTTCTTGGGCGGCAATTGTTTCAAATACCTTTCTGCCTTGTTCTCTCAAGTCAGGATCGGGAGATGCGTAAATCATGCCGACTCCATACTGTCCTGCTTCAGGTAAGGTAACATTTTCCTGTGCCGCTACCTTTTGCATAAACTTATGCGGTATCTGCATTAAGATACCTGCCCCGTCACCAGTATTGGTTTCAGCACCACAAGCACCACGATGTTCGAGATTAGCCAAAATCGTTAAAGCCTGTTCTACAAGCTCATGAGATTTCTTCCCATTCATGTGGACGATAAATCCTACACCACAGGCATCGTGCTCGAACTGAGGATCGTATAGACCCTGTTTTGGTGGTAGTTGATGATTCATTTCAGTAAACCAAAATAGTGATTAATGTTGGCAAAGACAAATAAAAATATGCTGGGTAAGAGCTATCGAAGTTCAATCCTGTTAGTTTTATCTGTGTAAAAAGTAATTTACTTGATCTTACCGACAGAGGTTAAGGAATTTAATTTTTTAAGCAAATGATCATAATCAGTTGCCAAATCTGCCAATTTGCCAGTTTACAGTGGTTTCCACTGCTCCTATTACTTTAATATTTATCTAGTTTTATGTACTTAGGTTAAGAGTGATCGCCGTCTGAAATAACTACGGCTAATAATACTTGGTCATGAAGTGGCATTTGTCTATGCTTCAGGTTCGACTAACAGTTTTGACACCAAGACTTAACTTGTTTTCTAAACGCAAAAAAGATAATGGCTACTATCAGCAAAGAAATTCCTGTAACGATGTAGGTTTGACCTAAGCCAACGGAATTAGTAACTGGTTGAGCGATAATTGGCGATAAAAATTGTCCGAGAAAAAAGAAAGTAGTCAAGCCGCCTAAAGTTCTTCCGCGCAAAGCATCAGGAACAATGCTAGATAGCCAGACATTGAGATTTGGCATCAGCAAACCAAAACCCAACCCAGCAACAATCAAACCCAATAAAACTAGGTTATAGCTACCTGCAACCCCAATCATCAAATAGCCAACGGAAGCGATCGCAAATGCAGTCGCTACAATGCTGACAAAACCCAGACGCTCTTTAACAAAACCATACCTCAACGAAGCAATCGAGCTAGCTAGGGTCGAGGCGGCGATCGCTAAACCACTAGCAGCAGCACTAGAGTTACTCAGATTTTTGAGGTAAAACGGAAGCTGTACAGGGATTAGATAAAACGCCAGCATATAAAATAAAGCGACTCCGTAAATCATTGCCAATACAGAAATTGACATCCTTGGTTGAGTTACTTGAGATGAATCTTGAGCTTGGTTATTTACTTCTCTTTTTGGTTCGTAAAGCGTAAAAGCGATCTCTAACATAATTGCCCAAGCTGAGAGATAAATTAAAAAAGGAAACCGCCAGTTGAGATCGGCGATAAATCCCCCTACGGAGAGAAATGCGACTCCTCCCAATCCCATAAAAGCAGCCTGCAAACCCATAAAATTTGCCCGCTTTTGACCTGTATAGTAATCGGCAATCAAGGTTGTAACTCCAGTCATTATTCCTGCCACAGATAACCCTAACAAAGCACGACCGAAAAGAATAGTACCTAAAGAATTTAAGACAAAACCCGAACTACCAGCCAAACCATAAACTAAAGTGGAGCTAACCAGTAACGGCTTGCGTCCAATCTTGTCTACCAATTGACCTGCAAATAGTCCCCCAATAGCAATAAATAAAGCAGGAATAGTCAGAACTAGGCGAACTAGCAAAGCAGAATTTTCCACATCAGCAAAATGCTCCTGCATCGCGGGAAGGGAGGGAGCAATCGTCGCTCCAGACATTACTGTCAAGGTACTAACTAATAGCAAAGTCGCTTTGACAGGAATGGAGTTGGCTTGGGTCATTTTTAAGTAGAGAGTAGGTGGTTTTTAGACCTTTTTGCGTAATTTAAACAATGAATATTTTATTTCAAGCAATTATTCAGAACTTTTGAGCAGAAGTTTTTGAAATATGATCATTTTAAATAGCAACCTTATACATAAAGCTCTGAATTTGAGCATGGTAAATGTTGTTTTCTGTTCCCCATTCCCTATTTCCTGGAAACGACAAAGGGCTTCCTAACCCTAAAGGGTACCGCTTTGCATAAGGATACAGCTTTGCGACCGAAAGTAAGGCGCATAGTTCGCCGTTTATGCGGTTTAGCCGTGCAACTAGTCCTTTAGGGCATATGCCCGCATGTACTTAGAAGATGAGGAAATTAATTTAAAACGACTATGTTTAACAATTGTCTGTCATAGCATCTAATAAGGTTTGCATAACGTGGTACTCTCCAGAGTTAACCTGGCGGTCAAGTAGAGCAATACTCGCTGCTTGGGAAAGTGCGATCGCTGCCACATCTGCATCTAAATTTTTAACTAGACGATCAATTGATTGCGGTACTTTCAAAGCCGATTTAACTCCCAACATCATTGGTTCATCGAGTCCTAAGGTTTGTAATTGGGGATGTATCATTTCCCAATCTTGCTCTTGTTCAGGATTGCTCATTTGGATCGCATAAGCCAGAATACGCTGATATTTGGTTTCTTGGTCTTCAGGAATTGCTCGACCGCTAGTAAATTCACCTGTGGCAGAAGGATCTCGAACAATATTGTTTAATATTTTTTGCCAGTCAGCGCGATCGCTATTTTCTGGTTGACCGACGGTAATCGAAACTTTGATCTTGTCTCCTGTGGTATTTAGTTCTGTAACCTGGGCTTCTACCCCCAAAAAACCTAGCCATTTAGCGATCGTCTTGATTAAAGTTATTTTAGTCGCTTTACTTTTTGCCAATAGTTTTATTTGAGTATTGACCATTGGACGAACTATTTGTGAGAGCATTGTTTCTAAGCAGAAAATATAAAATAGTGAGTACCAAGCTTTGACAATTATTTACGGCGCGAACCTTTGGTGAGGTATGCCAAAATAAATGTGGTCAGCAGCATCATGGTTAAAGAGTAATAGTAGTTGATACCTATTGCAGTAATGGCTATTACTAAAAAGATGAGATACTTACGAGCAAAGGCTAATTTATTTATTTCTGCTGTTATGTGACTAAAATATTTTTTATTCATTACTCCCTACACCCTACTCTCTAATCAATCCACCCGTTCTCGATTCTGCTGCATTGCCTCATAACCCACGCCGATCGCAAAACCCAAAGTAGCCCCCACTACAACCGCTGCTTTTTGTCGAGATTCCCTTTCGGCAATATGAGCCACAACTAAACCCAGTAAAGCACCGGCCAAAGCTGTCATTATTCCCGAAAAAATTAACATTCTTAGATTCATAATTAATCAGAAAAATATAAACGAACAAATCAAAATCAAGGCTGTTAAGAAAAACAAGCCATTATTCATCCAATCATTCAAATTCCAGTCTTTAAACATTTTTATAATTTATTATTAGTTACTTCCTACTACATGCGGGCATAGCCCTTTGTTACTTACTACTTACTACTTCCTACTTCCTATTCAAGTTTGACGATGCTACTATTTTCTCTCGTTTAATTTTCGCTATAAGCGATCGCTAATGCTGCTGTATCTTCAAACATTTTGTAGGTTGAAATGCGATCGTCTTTAATCTGACAGTAAATCGTGAATTCAGAACAAAAAACGCGATTGGTCTTGATGACTCGGTGCTGCATATACCCATAGGCAAAAGCAATTTCTGCTTGTTCCATTGATTGGCGGGTTTCAAATTTTTCGGTGTCAAACAAGTCTTGCAAAATGCCTATAAATTTACGAACCCCATCATGCCCTTGGAAGCGTCCATATATTGGCACAGATGGAGGTCCTTGTGCCTCAAAAATAGTATCAACTGTAAGCAAATCGAGAGCAGTATCAATACCTTGAGTGAAAAGTATGGTAAAAAAGCGCTCAATTATTGTTTTGGTAGTATTTTCTGATTGCATAATTGCCCTAGTTAGTTGTTGACTTTTGATTCTTGTGCCTCTTCTTGGCTTTCTTTACTACCATTGCTATTTTCGGGTTTCCGTTCCTGTTTCTCTCCGTTATGCGAAGCATTATCCTTGAGGACTTCTCGACTCCTTTGCTTCTTGTCTCCTTTCAAGAAAGACTGTTCAAAATCTTTAATCACAATATAGAGAATCGGCACAAAAATTAAACTCAAGACTGTAGCGACTAACATTCCCCCAAATACTCCCGTGCCTAGCGACCAGCGACTCACAGAACCAGCACCACTAGCAATCAACAAAGGCATAAAACCGACTAAAGTAGAAATCGCCGTCATTATGATGGCTCGAAAGCGCTGCTCTGAGGCAAAAATAGAGGCTTTTTTGATGCTCATGCCCAAATCGCGGTTCTGGTTGGCAAATTCGACAATTAGAATTGCGTTCTTACTTGCCATCCCAATCAGCATTACTAGTCCCACCTGAACATAAATATTGTTATTGAGGACGGGGAAAACTCCTCCAGATTGTAATAAAGTTGCTCTCAACCAAATTCCGCCTAACGCCCCTAAGATAGCTAGGGGAACAGTCAGCATAATAATTAAGGGGTCAATATAGCTTTCATATTGAGCAGCCAGTACCAGAAATACCATTACGAAACTCAGACCAAATACCAAAGGTGCAGCACCAGCAGAAGTTTTTTCTTCAGCAGCGGTGTTTGTCCACTCGTAACCAAATCCAGGTTGCAAGCTAGCTTCTGCCACTTCTTCCATCGCAGTGATTATTTGCCCCGAACTAAATCCAGGGGCGGGATTGACGTTGATTTTAACCGCTGGATAAACATTATAGTTAGTTACGATCGGAGGATAAGAAATTCGCTGAGCATTGATTAGATTACTCAACTGGACTAACTCTCCATCACGCGATCGCACGAACAGGCGGGAGATGTCATCGGGCTTAGTGCGGCTAGCTGCGTCAGCTTGAGCATATACTCGATATAGCCTGCCATCAAGGACAAACTGATTGACAAAGTTAGAACCAAGATAGGTTTGGAGAGTACCTAAAATTTCGCTGACATCAACATTCTGGGCATTGGCTTTATTGCGATCGATGTCTGCCTCTAGCATTGGGCTATCAAAGGTGAAAGTGCTAATTGCTTGAGCGATTTCTTCTCTCTGATTTGCCTGAGCAATGACTGCTTGAGCATTGCTAATTAAAGCATCCATTCCTCGTCCCTGACGATCTTGAATGTAGATTTCCGAACCACCAAAGCTACTCAAACCATCTACAGGAGGGGCATTGACTGCAAATACTCTCGCACCGTCTATATTCTGCCCAAATTCTTGATTGATCGTTTGTATTAGTCCAAAAGCCGAACTAGAATTTTCTGCCCGTTCCGACCAAGGATTCAATTTGACAAACATAGTAGCTTTATTGCTGTTTTGACCGTCAAAAGAAAATCCTGTTAATCCCATTACGTGCTCTACTTCAGGATGACTTATGACTATCTCTTGTGCTTGCTGGGTTATTTGATGAGTATAGTTTAGAGAAACTCCTGGTGGTGCTTCGATGATGGTAAAGAAATAACCTTGGTCTTCTTCAGGGACAAAACCTTGCGGCAGGGTGGTATACATCCAGCCTGTAAATACTAAGCCCGCGACAAATATAGCAACAACAATCCATTTCAAACCAATTAAAAATTCAATCAAACCGCGATATTTTCCTTTTAGCCAATCAAAAGCGCGATTAAAACGAGGAAAAAGCCAGCCCAAAAGACCTTTTACTGGTTCGGCAGGGCGCAGAAATACCCCCGACATAGTAGGAGAGAAAGTTAAGGCATTAAAGGTAGAAACAATTATGGCAAAGATAATCGTGAGGGCAAACTGCTTGTACACAATCCCCGTCGTACCTGGGAAAAAAGTTACGGGAATAAATACTGCCATCAACACGATTGAGGTAGATAATACCGCTCCTACTAGTTCTTCCATAGCATCTAAAGCTGCCTGGACGGGACGCATTCCTTGGTCTAGTTTGGCGGTAACCGCCTCGACAATGACAATCCCATCATCTACTACCAATCCTGTTGCCAATACACAGGCGAAAAGAGATAGCTGATTAAGGGTAAAGCCAAAAGCCTGTAGACCAATCATCGAACCCAATAGAGATACGGGAATCGCAATGCCTGGAATTAGGGTAGTGCGCCAGTCTTGCAAAAAGACAAAGATAATTAAAACAACCAGTCCAATTGCTTGAACTAAGGTGATAACTAAATCTTGTAAAGAAGCATTGATAAATAAGGTATTGTCCTGAGCAATTTCCGCTTTTAAACCAACAGGAAAATCACGTTCTAACTCCGCCATTTTTGCTTTTACCAAGCTGGCGGTATTGAGAGCATTAGTACCAGGAAGCTGATAGATAATCAAACCGACTGCGGGATGTTCCGCATCAAATATACCTTTGGTAAAGTAGTTTTCCACACCTAACTCTACCCGACCAATATCTTTAATTTTGATTAGCGTACCGTCATTATCTGCTTGTACTACTAGGTTTTCTGCTTCTTCTACGTTAGTAAAACGACCGTTAACTCTTAAGGGAAGCTCGTATTGCTGCTCTTGAGGTACTGGCTGTCTACCTACACCTCCCGCACCAACCTCAAAGTTCTGGTTAGAAATTGCGGTGGTTACATCAGCAGCAGTTAATCCCCTCGCGGCTAGCTTATCGGGGTCGAGCCAAAATCGCATGGAGTAGTTAGCAGAACCAAACGATCTTAGGCTACCTACTCCTTCAATTCGTTTTAACTCGCTCCACAAATAGCGATCAATATAGTTTTGTAAAAATACAGGGTCGTAATAAGGCTCTCCTGCTTCATCTTTTTCAGAATAAAAACCATATAACAGGGTTAAAGTTGGAGATTGTTTTTCAGTGGTTATCCCTGTAGCAATTACGCTAGGGGGAAGCTCCGACTGTGCCTGTGCTACTCTATTTTGAACCAGTACTTGAGCAATATTAGTATCTTTCTCAGTGGGAAAAGATACGTTAATAGTTGCATTACCAGTATTATCGGTGTTGGAATTAATCCATTTGACATCTTCTGTACCGTTGATTTCCCGCTCCAAAACAGTCGTTACGTTGTCTACTGTAGTTTTAGCATCTGCACCGACATAATTAGCTCTTACTGTAATTTGTTTAGGAGCAATTTGCGGCAGTTTATCCAGAGGCAACAATGCTATGCAGATGACTCCCAAAAGTACAATGGCGATCGTACAGACGGTGGTTAGAACTGGACGTTTGATGAATGGGGTAGAGATGGACATTATTTTTAAGTAGGAAGTAGGAGAGTGGGAAGTGGGAATAGTAGAAAAAGGAAAATGAATTGATAATTAAGTGATATGGATGAAGGGATCGTTTCTATTCAGCAAAGGACGAAAATTTTTGCTGTTAGAGTTATTGATGCTTACATACAGTTGACTAAAAAACATTTTGATGCTGCTGCCAAGGTACTATCGAAACAATTTCTGAGGTTGGGAACTTCCATCGGTGCAAACTGCGCAGAGGCTAGGTTTGCTCAGTCGAGGGCGGATTTTTTGTCGAAATATCCTATTGCTCTAAAAGAAGCTTGTAAGTGTAAATATTGGATTGAAATAATGATTGAATCTAATATTGTGTCAAAAAATATATTCGCTCAAAGGCTCCCCCAAACTCGAACAAATAATCCGAATTTTAATTTCAATCACTAAAAAACTCAAAGAGAATAAATAATTTTCAATACTTCCTACTACATGCGGGCATAGCCCTTTGTTACTTCCTCCTTCCCACTCATTTCCTCATCAGGTTTGATCGCTGCACCATCTCTAAGACTGAGAATGTTAGAGACCGCGATTCTATCTCCTGCTTCAAGTCCCGAGATTACCTGATAGCTTTGCTCTTGAATGCTACCTAGCTTAATTGGTCTTTGTTTGGCAATTAATCCTGCTGAAGAAGAAGGTACTGATTTTTCTTCAGCTTGAGAATTATTGTTTGCTTCAGCTTCAGACTGTTTTTCAGTTGCTAAATAAACAAAGTTTTGTCCACCCAAGGTAGATATGGCAGTAGTTGGCACCAATACCCCTGGTTTTTTATCCCAGATCACCCGAACTCGCTGATATTCTCGATCTTTCAAACTACCGTTATTGGGAAAAATCGCTTTGGTCAAAATTGATTGGGTGCTTTGCTGAACCAACGGCGCAATGAAGGCAATTTCTCCCTGAATGCCTGCGCTACCATCTTCGTTGATTGTTTCGACTGTTAGTCCTGGCTTAAGGCGATCGCGATATTCGACGGGGATATTAATGTTTAGCTCTAAATTTTGATTGTTAGTAATTGTCGTCATTTGTTCGCCAATATTGACGTAATCACCCACTTTCTTATCATCAAAACTGCCTACCACCCCGTCTATAGGTGCATTGATCGTATTAAAAGCCAAATTTTGACTAATTGAGCCTAGTTCGGCTTCAGCTCTTTTGATAGTTGCTTTTTGACTGTCAATGGTAGCATTTGCTTGCTCAACCTGCCTTTGGGCTGCTTGAAGTGATTCAATTGCTGCATTGAGACTCTCCTTTCTAGAGTTACGCTGAGCAAGACTGCTTTTAAGCTCTTGATTATCATCGTCGAGTTCTTGTTGTGCTAATGCACCTCCTTCAACTAGCATTCTAGAACGTTTGATATTAGTTTGTGCTAGTTCCACTTCCGCCTCTAAATCCTGTAGCTCCGCTCTCGCACTCTCTACTTCAGCCGCAGCAGCGGCGCGATTTGCTTCTGCTGTCCTTAATTCAGCTTGGTTTTGTCCTAATCTAGCTCGTTCAACATTGACGCTTTGAGTCGCTGCATTAACGTTTTCCTGTTCCTGGGTTGGTTCTAGTCTGACTATCGGCGCTCCTTGATTGACCCGATCGCCTTCTTGAACAAAGATTTCGAGAATTCTACCTTCAGTGCGAGGTGCTAAACTAACTCGATCTCTAGCGCGCAAATTGCCCACATATTCGCTACTGTTAATTAAAGTATCTGACTCAATAGTTTTTAATCTTACGGCGATCGCTTGGGGCTGTTGGGATTCTTCTTTGCCACCACATCCACTAATAGTTATTAACATCGCCAGGGCTATGGCTGAAGCTGAAATATGTCTTACAGGTACTAAGGAATGAAACTTCTTATTGAGATAAATCACTTGTACTACTTGTATTTTTAAAGTTATAAGGTAAAAGTTTTGTGTCTGGAAATTATTAGAAATTAAGTTAAAAATTGAGGCTGGCACAGAGTATCAGAAACGAGGCAGAAGCCTTTAAGTCAGAAAAATACTTTAAGCTTATAATCTCACAGTTAAGACAATTTCTGATTGAGATTAACTCTGATTTATTTCATAATTGAGCTTCCCCTGTGGTTAATATCTTGTAATCTATCTTGAGATTGATTAAACGCGAATACAAACAGCGCCAGGTAGGATTGAATCTAATCAAAGTCAGGGCAACTAATAGTTCGTCAACAATCCCACTGACCAAAAAATCAAAGTAAGAAATGTTATGAGATGTTGATTTATCAGCGATCAAAAACATGGTCAACAGCAAAATAGTTGCTTAAATTACTAACAATTTCGGATGTGTTCCAGGAATTTAGGAATAATCCAGGGCAAAAAGCTAGTTTCTTTTCGGTGACGCTCCTCATCAATTAGGCATTGCTCATTGCTACCGAGGAAAAAAACCGATCAAAGTTAACCCTTTGCCTTTTTCGGAGCTGATGATAGTTTTTATCACTACACCATAGAATTTATTGTCTTGAGATGTCTTGTCTGATCTTGCCAAAATTATGCTGATCTTGCTCAGTTATTCGTGGTCAAGGTAATGTACTTCCCTGACCAGCCGCTTATTTTCCCCTAAACTCTTGACTTTCGACTTAACAAAGCCGACGTATTAAATAACGTGAGTTCGGGATCAGCTCAAATACTTGATACATAAAGATTTCAAAAACGGCTCTTTTGAGGAAAATTCGAGAATTATCAAATTAAAAAATTCTTGAAATGCTTAAAGCTTAAAGCTTATAGCTACCCCAATAAAGCAATTTTGTTAACCCGAACTCACGTTAAATATGTGCAAAAGGCAATATCAAGCAAATTTGAGCAAGAACCAACAAGAAAATGAGGACAGGAACGGGTAGCGTCATACCAGTATGAAATAGAAAGTGGCGATCGCGATGCTGAATCCAATTACTTACGATACTAATTATTTATTTGCCGAAGCAAGTAGCGGTGAAAGCTATAGTAAAGCGGTTGTTGCTTCATTAATGGTAACTGCGGGTTTAATTTTTCTGTTCAGTTTGCTGTTAGGAGAAGTATGTGTGCGCTTGAGTGTACCAACGGTTTTGGGTGACTTAACTACAGGTATCCTGTTAGGCGGTTCAGTCCTGAGTATTTTGGTCTTTGCCGAAGTAGACGAACAGGCAAATAGTACTATGCTTCAGTTTTTGGGCTGGGTAACCGATGTCGAACCCGAGACGATGTTGAGCGCCTATCGCTTTCAAATGCGGGAGTTTATCAACGAAAGTGCCAATATTGGGTTACTTACCCTGTTATTTGTCACGGGATTAGAATCAGATTTATCAGAGTTGATCAAGGTGGGAACTCAAGCGGCTACCGTAGCGATTACGGGGGTAGTTTTACCTCTGGCTGTGGGTGCATTAGCATTGATTACCTTGTTTGACATTCCCACTATTCCCGCTTTGTTTGCAGGTGCCGCTTTAACAGCTACCAGTATTGGCATTACAGCTAAAGTATTGCAAGATATTGGGCGCTTAAATTCTGCTGAAGGACAGATTATTTTAGGTGCAGCGATCCTTGATGATATTTTGGGAATCGTGGTCTTGGCGATCGCTTTAAGCCTAGTGGAAACAGGAGCAATTGAAGCTACTCAAATTATTACCCTACTTGTCAGTGCCGCAGCGTTTGTAATGGTAGCGGTGCTACTCAATCGTTATTTTTGCCCCATAATTACACCAATTCTCAAAAGATTCAATAATCCAGCAGCTTTGATGTTATTTGCGTTAATTTTCCTCAATTTACTAGCCTTTACGGCGATTGGAATTGGCTTAGAAGCGCTTTTAGGGGCTTTTGCGGCTGGTTTAGTTTTAGGCGGAATGAGCATTAAAGACAGTTTAATTCAATTGTTTGAACCTTTTGTTTATATTTACACGACTATCTTTTTTGTTACCATCGGTGCGAGAGTTGATCTCAGCGTACTTAATCCCTTTGTCGTCGAGAATAGGGCAGGCTTAATTGTTGCTGGCTGTCTAATTGTGATTGCGATCGCTGGTAAAATAATCGCTGGATTTGCAATTTTTAGCGATCAATCAATCAATCGATTAGCGATTGGCGTGGGCATGATTCCTCGTGGAGAAGTCGGTTTAGTTTTTGCAGGTTTAGGCGCCGCATCTGGAGTGTTATCCGAATCATTAGATGCAGCAGTAATTGTCATGGTAATTGTGACTACTTTGATTGCACCTTTAATATTGAAAGTTGTTTTTCCTCCAGGTAGAGGGGATGTAGCAGAATCAGCAGAAGCAGAATTATTATCTGAAGCTACGGGGGATAAATTCTAAATTGTTGTTTTAGCTAACGAGTGTTAGTTTTGGACGACAAGATATCTTTTTTCGGGAATAGGGAACAGGGAATAGAGAAAGTCCGAACCCTTGTTCTTAATGCTGTAACTGTTCGATTTACTAGTTTGACTGAAGAGGAGATAGTTAGACTGGGGCAAGATCGGACTGTTTTGAGCAATATTATCCAAGACAAATTTGGTTTAGTTTTAATAGTGTAGGTATTGTGTGCTGCAAGTTCAAGTAATCTAGATTTTTCCATGTCTCAAACAAACGATCGCTCTGCTGGCAATGATGAAATTGAACAGCTGAAGGAAAGAATAGCTAACCTAGAAGAGAAGTTGCTACGGGTAAGCAATATCTATCGTTACGAAACCCTGCAAAATCTGCTTAAAGCAGGCAAATGGTTAGAAGCTGATCGAGAAACCGTCAGACTAATATTGGCGATCGCTGGTGGAGCAGAAATAGAAAATCTTCGCCCCGAAGAAATTAAACAGCTTGACTGTAGTGAACTACAGGTAATTGATCGTCTGTGGTTTAACTATAGTGATGAACGCTTTGGCTTTAGTATTCAAGCAAAAATGTATCAAGATTTGGGGGGTAACGAGCAAACTACCATTGAGCAAGATGCGAAGCTAATCGAGCAGTGGGGCGATCTCTTAGGATGGCGTAAAGGTGGAAACTGGGTTAAGTGTAGTGATTTGGACTACTCTGAAGATGCAGCAAAGGGAGGACTTCCTGGTCTTTGGTGGAACTCTCCCTATGGATCTAAAATGACCAACTATTTTTTGGCTAGATTGATGAGCTGTGAGATTTGAGCAGAATTCAAATATGTTGTTTAAGATGTTCTGCTACACGTATAGCGTTGGCGATAATTGTCAGAGTGGGGTTAACTCCTGAAATAGAAGGAAAAAAGCTACTATCAACTACATACAAATTGTTTAGATCGTGAGTACGGCAGTTAAGGTTGAGTACCGATGTCGCAGGATCTGACCCAAAACGACAAGTTCCACACTGATGTCCTACTGCCGAGAGGGGAATATAGCTACGGGGATAAATACTAAAGGGGATGATGTGTTTAGTAGCTTTGTCAACGGCTTTTAAAATTTCTGTCCAGCGGTGAACCAGGCGATCGCGTGCTTCAAGGTTATTTGCTGTATACTCAAGATGGACTTTATCCTTAGTCCAACGCACTCGATTATTCGGGTCGGGTAAGTCTTCAGTTTGTAGCCACCAGCCTGTAGAGTATCTGGCGGTAATCTCCAAGGCTTTTTCAGGGGATAATTTAGCAAAGGGTGCTAGTAACGGCGGTGCTTCAGCGGGAATCATGCCTCCTTTGACGTTCCCCGTATTTTGTACCATTCCCATCGGATAGGGAAAATCTGATTCTCCCCAATAAAAATCATTAACCCCGATGGTTTTTTGGTGTACTGAATCGTTCGGGCAATCACTTAACGCCACAATAGTAGTGGACAAATGCTTCATAAAGTTGCGCCCTACCTGATCGGAACTATTAGCCAAACCGTTGGGGTGGGAATCATTGGCAGAACGCAGTAATAAAGCAGCAGAATTAATTGCACCACAGGCGACAATAATCATATCAGCGGAAAATATCTCAGTGACCTGATTAATCTCCGTCTCAACTCCCGTAACCTCTTTGCCTGAAGCGCTGGTATGCAGCTTAACTACCTTGGCGCCTGTGATTAGAGTAACATTGTCATATTGACGACTAGGATTAATACAGTTGACTTCCGCATCAGCTTTCCCATCAACTAAACAGGGAAACCCATCGCAAGTATCACAGCGAATGCACTGAGATAAATTGCGATCCACTTCATTTAATTTGAGTCCTACGGGTAAATTAAAAGGTGCATAACCAAGCTCCTTGAGGCGGGCTACAGTTTCCTGCATCTGGGGTTCATGACTTACAGGAGGATAAGGATATTCATCCCTTTGGGGTTCGGTGGGGTCTTGTCCTTTTTTGCCGTGAACGTGAAATAACTTTTCCGCTTGAGCGTAGTAAGGAGCAAAATCTTGATATTCTAGCCCCCAACCTGGGGAGATACCGCCCTTATGTTCGACCTCTTCAAAATCTCTTTCCCGCATGGGCAATAGTGCTGCTCCATATACCTTAGTATTGCCTCCTACCCAATAACAAGTTTGAGGATTGAGAATTTCTCCCTCTTTGTCGCACCACTCTTCTTTAGTGTAGTAACGGTGGTCTTGATAAACTGATTCAGGACTCCAGTTTTCCTTCTCTCTGGGTAAAAAATCACCTCTTTCTAAGACTAAGATTTTTTTACCAGTGGGTGCAAGTTCGTGAACTATAGTTCCCCCTCCAGCACCCGTACCAATTACAATCAAGTCATAATGCCGATCCATATTAACCCCTGATTAATTTTCGTTAAATTCTTGGTCTAAGGACGAATGGTATTCGCCCCTAATTCCTACTTGTAAATAAAACCAGCTAGCCAGGCATCGACGGAATATCCTCCAGCACCAAAAATCATCAATACTATTAACACCAAATTAAAAATAAAGGCTTTCTCCTGACTTGGTGGTTCCCCTTTTCCGTTTGCACCTTCATACTCCCCTTCTGGAATAAGATAGGGATCTGGTGCGATAAAAGGTAATCCTTGAGTAATTTCTAGAATTAGAGCAAATGCCATTGAGCTAATCAAGGTTAAACAGACCAAGGGAGTCAAAAAGCCAGCAATTAGGCATAAACCGCCAAAAAACATCGAACAAGCTGACAGAAAGCAAAGAAAGATTGGCATTTTCAAAGCTTTTGACCACTGCTGAAGATGAGTTATTTTTGGGTAGCCGTGCAGTACGAATATGACACCAAATCCAACTCGCAAAGCTAACAGCGTGTAGCCTTGAACTCCGACAGGAAAGTCAGAATCAAAAAAAATTAGTAAATTCGAGCCTAATTCCAAAATATCTAACATTATCAATTAATATAATTAATTTTCTACTTCATACTTCCTTACTTTTAAAAAACCTCTTACTCTTCATCCTTTCAAATCGATCGCATATAATGAACCTCCTGCGGCAATAAATAAACGTCTACCGTCTTGCCCGCCAAAGGTAAGATTAGCAACGATTTCAGGCACAAAAATCTTACCTAAAATTTCTCCTCCAGCACTATATACCTGGACGCTATCAGCAGAACTGGCAAAGATATTTCCTTGTTGGTCTACTTTTAACCCATCAGGTTGTCCAGGTTTGATCACGGCAAATACTCGACTACCGTTTATTTGACAACCATGCACCACATCATAAGCGCGTATATAGTGATGACCTTGTGCATAGTTGACTTGAGAGGTATCTGAGACATATAAGATACTTTCATCGGGGCTAAAAGCCAAACCGTTAGGACGTTCCATCTCTGTAATTACGGCAGTAATTTCTCCTGTATCGGGATCGAAGCGATAAACAAAACTTCCTGCTTGTTCCTGTTCCCCGCAACAGCCTTCGTCAGGTTGAGTAAGTCCAAAAGGCGGATCGGTAAACCAAATTGTACCGTCGCTTTTCACTACCAGATCGTTGGGACTATTGAGACGATTATTTTGATAGCGATCGCATAAAATAGTCCATTCACCATCATGCTCTCTTCTAATAATTGCTCGTTGGCCGTGAGAACAACTAACTAAACGTCCTGCTAGGTCGCGGTAATTGCCGTTTTGATAATACGATGGCTCGCGAATAACCGTAACGCCATCTACTGCATTCCAGCGGCATAATTTATTACCACTTACGTCACTGTAGATCACGCTATCATTTTCAGGGAAATAAACAACTCCCTCAGTATGCTTCCCGCCACTAGCTAACTTTTCCAGCTTGGCAGCGGGATTAATTATCGAGTACATCAGTTGGTCATAAATAGCGATCGCCTTAAACATAATTGAAGTCGTAAGTAATTAAGCTATTGTGTATTTAAACTGCATACTTTAGAACTAGTCAGAAAACAGTCTTCCCCATCTCCCCATCAGCCACAGTGGTTAAATTATGGCGGTATACTGATTTGACCTGCTACTCAATCCAAATCCCCTGGACGTAATCCAATCCAGCGATCGCTTTCCAATTGAACAATCATCATCTTGCAAGGTTCGTTACCCACCGTACCCGAAAGATGTCCTTGGAGTCCTTCCGCATTGGGTTTAGTATTTTGATCGCCGCCAAAGGAAACTTCGCCCACACTCATTTCCACCCTTTTGCCATCCATAGTTTCGACAAACCACCTACCCGATAGAGGGATGATCCATTGAGGTTGAGGGTTTTCATGCCATTCCCCTAACCAGCCGACTGGCAATTCAGCAAAAACTATTTTCGATTCCCCATTCATGAGGCGATTATTCCACTGAGGTGCTGCATTCCCAATCATACTTTCCTGTACAAAATTAGTTAGTTGACATTGAGTTTGATGACTAACACCATTATCATCTGTCCAAACATGCCAGTAACTGAGTTGTGGCGTATCGTTTTGGTTAGCATTGGTCATAGTATTATGGGGCGCTTATTTTTGCTCCTTGGATGCTATTTATTAGATTACCTTCTCAAATTAATATACTCTTTGTCTTCCTTAATCTTGCTAGGTTTTGTTTAATCTTGCGATAGATATTATTGATTCAGCATTATTTTTTAAATTTCTCACTATTTTTAGGGATTTGCAGACTTCCAAGCTCAGATATTTCCCATTTTCCCAAAGGTAGTCAATCAGAATTTTCTCAGGCTAAGATAATTATTCTGACCACTGACGATACTGATGAAGATATTTATCAAGGTTTACAAACAGGTGCCAAGGGATATTTACTGGAAGATACTTCTGCCGAAGAGTTAACCAACGCTATTCGCATTGTCGATCAAGGTCAAAAATACGTGCCACAAGTGGTGGTAATGAAGTTAGCTCAACGTATTACCAATAGCGAACTTATTAATAGAGAACTGGAAGTTCATAAACTTTTAACCAAAGGTAACAGTAATCAAGAAATTGGCTCAATTCTGAACATAACGGAAGGAACAGTCAAGTTTCACGTCAATAATATTCTCAGCAAACTGGGGTTCAGCGATCGCATCCAGGCAGTCATTACTTCTCTAAAGCTTGGTTTGACGAGATTGGAATAAAACTAGGTTTGGATTGAGAGTAAGAAGCAAGAAATTTCGATACTTAACTTTTGACTAGGTTACTTCCTGATCTTTAGTAATGATTAAAGTCTAATCTTTACTTAGTCGAATCTGGTAAAGCTTTTCTCTAATATGGTTTTATTCCTGGTTTTAGTATGAGAAATTTTGACGAAAGAAGCTTTGAATAAATTAACTATTTATTTGATTGAAACCCTGAAGATATCCAAGCTTACTAATACTTTCGGCTAACCCTTTAGTTACTTCCAACTCTCTACTTAAGCATAACGATACTAGTGTGTGACACAGAAAAGCTAAGCAATCGACTTTATCAATTTGATGGATTTAGTTTTTATAATTCTTTGGAAAAAACTAATTATTGGCTAAACCATAAGCATGAAGAAATTCAAATAACTTTACCACAAATAAATTCACAGGCTTGGATCCACTATGAATCTTCAGCAGGAAAGCAATTTAGCCGAGAAATAAAGGCTGATCAAACTTTTTTAGTTGCGCAACATCAATGGCATCAACTTGATTGGCAGCAGACGGCTGAATTAACTCTTTTTTACCTACATCCGCGTTTTTTGGCTAATGCTGTTGATGATTCTCTTGAAAATTATAATTTAGAAATACACGATCACTTTTCTTTGATCCACGATACTCTCATTCAAGAAGTTGGAGTTATTTTTCGTTATTTGTGTCAGGCTGGCATGGCGATGGAAAAGCTTTATGTTGAAAATTTAGCTAATTTATTAGCAGTTCATCTTCTCAAGAATTATCTCAATTATGATTTAAAAGTTTCCTCACTTGATCGTGGCTTATCTCAACCAAAGCTCAAGCGTATTTTGGAATATATTGACACCAATCTTGATCGTAAAATAACCTTAGCAGATTTGTCTACTATTGCTGGATTAGGAAAGTTTTATTTCTGTCGTTTGTTTAAAAATTCTCTGGATGCAACTCCTTATCAATATGTTCTTCAGCAAAGAATAGAACGAGCCCAAAAATTGCTCAAATATTCTGATTTGCCCATCAGTGATATTGCCCTAGACTGTGGCTTCAGCAGCCAAAGTCATCTGACCAAACATTTTCGTAATATTGTCAAAACTAGCCCCAAGAATTACCGTGAAAGCAATAGATAGAGAGTAGGGAATAATTAATCTAGCAGAAGCTCTATTATAATTGTTTCATTAATCATAGATAAAACTAGGATTCTAATCTTGTCAATTATTGTCCTAGCTTTACCAATCTTGCTCCCAAATTACCGTACTTAGAACATTCCCTACTCGCATCAATTAGGCTGCTGAGTTGTCAAACAAGGTAATAATCCGTTCCTGACGAGCGATCGCGCCATCGGTTTCTAAGCGAATTAAAGCTCTAGATAAAGTTTCAGGAGTAAAACCTAAATCTCCTGCAATATCTTTTAGAGGGCGATCTAAGACCACGGTTGTTTCTTCAGGAAAGTTCACTAAATGACGCAAATAGCGCAACACTCTCTCATGGGCAATCCGAATATCTCTTAGTTCAAGACGAAATTTTAAGGACTGAATTTTTTTGACTAACATTGCCATAAATTCTTCTGCTAAATCAGGATAAGCTCGCAATACCTGCAATAGCTCTTCTTTAGGATAAGCGATAACTTCTGAGTTGATTTCAGCGATCGCCGTACAGGGATAGATATCAGCAAATAAAGCAATTTCTGCTAGACTTTGAGAAGCTCTAACGATATCAAAAGTGCTTACTTTTCCTTCGTCAAGATACCGAAATAATTTGATTCTTCCAGAAGTAACTACATAAAAAGTTGACGCTTTGTCTTCTTGTGTAAATAAAGTTTCTCCCGCAGCCAAGTCTTGAATTGTAATCTTATCTCGCAATGACTCAGGAAGACGACGAATATCTGTCAAATTCATTGAATTTCCTCTATAGTACAAGTAGTATCTTCTCGAACTTTAGTTAGTTGGCTAAGTAAAATAGTAAAAAAAATTGACATTAGTCAAATAGCAGGATAAGTAAATTTTCTCAAGATAAATTAACTATTTGATGCTTTACGGTTTATTTTCCAATATCCTGGGGTTTAAAGGCTGTTTATGAGTATATTACGTTCAGAAAAATACTTTATTGATCCAAATCAAGTCTGGGTAAATTTGTTGACCGATTAAGTCAAAGATTTAGCCGCTTCAAGATTATCGTACATTTGCATCAGCAAGCGACGATAGTGTAAGCATTCTTCAGGGGACAGATTTGCCAAAATAGTTTCTTCGAGATCCAGCCAAAGATCGGTAATCGGCTGTTGTAAAGAATATCCTTTTGGAGTTAAAAAGATACGGCAGATTCTCTTGTCGACAGTATCTCTCCGTTTTTCTAATAATTCGGTTTTCTCCAATCTACTTAGCATTTTGGTTAAAGTCGGCGGTTCAATACATAAACGCTCTGCTAGTTCAGTTTGGGTTACACCATTTTCCCTCCATAATTCCATGAGCAGTCTTTCCTGTCCGATGTGTAAATTCATTTCTACTAATGCCGCACTGACTAATCGGCGATGCGCTTTGGCAACTCGCACCATCAAGTAAGTAGTGGTCAGTAAAGGATCTGGATTAGACATCGATTTATTTAGTTAGCCGACTAAATAAATAGTAACATTAGAAGTTAAATCTGGGTGGAGTGAGGAAAGCCGAAATTTTTAGTAGAGAATATCGTATTAACACACCAAAATTATCCTATCGATTAACTATCGTTTTTTTACTAAACAACCCCTATTTCCGTAACCGCCTCCGCACCTTACGCCCTATGGGAATACACATCGGCGTATCTGCCAAAGGGTCGGAAACAATACGGCATTCTAAATTAAACACATCCTTTACCATCTCTTCTGTCATCACCTGTTCTGGAGTTCCCGTAGCGTAGACTTTCCCCTGCTGTATCGCCACCAGATAATCGGCGTAGCGACAAGAGAGATTAAGGTCATGCAAGATCATCACAATGGTTTTTCCTTTACTTTGCTGGAGTTCATCTAGTAAATCTAATAACTCCACCTGATGAGATAAATCTAAAAAGGTTGTTGGTTCATCTAACAATAAAATATCCGTATCCTGAGCTAATACCATTGCAATCCAGGCTCGTTGTCTTTGTCCCCCAGAAAGACTATCTAAAGGGCGATCTGCCAACTCAGTCATGGTGGTAATTGCTAAAGCTTCTGCTACCTTTGCTTCGTCTTCCTTTGACCACTGCTGCATCCAACTTTGATATGGATATCGACCCATCGCGACTAAATCTTTGACCGTTAAACCTTCTGGGGCGACAGGGCTTTGGGGCAACATTCCCATTTTTTTCGCTACCGTTTTCGCTTGGAGTTTCGCGATCGCCTTACCATCAAGATATACCTGACCCGATTTAGGTTTTAGTAATCTTGTTAGTCCTCGCAACAGAGTAGACTTACCGCAACCGTTTGCACCTACTAAAACTGTAGTCTTACCCGCAGGTATTGCTAGATTTAGATTACGAATAATTGCAGCACCGTCGTATGCCAGAGTTAGATTTTTGGCTTCTAGATTGTGACTAGACTGGGACAAAGGGCTTGCACTAAAGCACTCGCTTCGCATCGCCCGCATGTGTGGGGGAGTAGGGGAATGTGGGATTAGGGGATGAGGATATGTGTTATCTGTACTGCGATCCATAAGATTTAAAATAAAACTGCTATCTGCTATCTGCTACTTGCTACTTAAAAATCATTTCCTCTGACTAACCAACAAATAAACAAAATAAGGCGCACCAATGGCGGCGGTGATAATGCCACAGGGAAGTTCTAAAGGTGCAAACAAAACTCTGCCCAATAAATCGGCAACTACTACCAACATGCCTCCCATCATTGCCGAGACAGGTAACAGTCCTTCGTGGGATGCTCCTACCAACTGTCTGCCAAGGTGAGGAGACATCAAACCAACGAAACCAACCGCCCCTGCTGTCGCCACACTCGCCCCAGCCAAAGCGACTCCAGTTAAAAGTAATAAACCCCTCTGCCACTCTACTCGACTACCCAAACCACGAGCTACCTCATCGCCTAAATTTAAGGTATTTAATTCTCTAGTTAAGAGTAATGCCATCAAGCCAAAGATAACGATCCAGGGAACTAAAGCCATGACTTGCGACCAACTTCGACCGTAAACGCTCCCTGCCAACCAAACTAGAGCTTGAGATACGGTATTAATCTCGCCAAAGGTAATCATAATATCGGTTAAAGCAGCAGCAATCAAACTAAAACCAATGCCAACCAGAATCAGCCTTACGGGAGAACTACCACCCTGCCAAGCTAATAAATAGATTAAGATCGCTACCGTCAACGCACCCCCAAAGGCAGCAAAGGGAAGCAATGATACAGGAGCATTGGGCAGTAAAATCAGTAATGTTACCGCAGCTAAAGTTGCCCCTGCATTCACGCCGATAATACTGGGGGCAGCTAAAGGATTGCGAGTAATACCTTGAGTAATTGTACCTGCGATCGCTAGTCCCACTCCGACTAAAAAAGCGACAATAGTTCTCGGTAAACGCAAGGTATTAATAATGAAAGCATAATCTTCATTCGCCGTCGACAAACCCAGCAGAGTCTTAACTACGTCTATGGGGGAAATAGGATATTCTCCATAACTGACGCTAAACACCATTGCTACCAGGGTGATTACCGTCAGAATTGACAAGATTACTGGCACTCGGCGATTTAAATGAAACGATATTGGTAATGCACTTGGGCGAATAATTAGCCATTGTTTTGTCATTACACTAATTGTTAAAAGCCTCTCTACTCGCGCTGTCTCTTATAGTTTTATATTCTAGTATTTAATGAGAATATTTATAATTAATTTTTGATTTAGTTTAGCTAGATGAAAGTACTTAACAGCGCAGAATATGATCGCTTATATGCAGAAACTTTGTCTTACGAACAGATAAAAACAAATTTTAGTGGCTTTGATGTCGTCAAAGCAGCTAAAAGCCAATGGAGTAGAGTACAATATCGTTTCGCTAAATTGTCATCGGGTATTGATATAGATCTTACTGACGAACAGATATTTCTTGATTGTAATCAGCTAGTAGAACACGAAGATCGTGCCATTCTCACCGCTAAATTTTATCTGAGTGGCTATAGCAGCGTTATTTGTCCAGGTATCACTGGTATCAAATCAGAATACGCGGAAACTGAGAAACAAAATTATTTATTCTATCTACCCGATATTAGGGAGATTGAACAGGAATGGGCTAACGATCAGATAAAATTGCTGAGGATGGAAATAGATTTAGACACCATTAGAAGATTTGTTACCGAATTTGATACAGTTCCCAAACAGTTGCAAAAATTAATCGAAGACAAAAATACACAAAGATTTCATTTTGCTGTAGGGGGTATAACTTCCCAGATGCAGACCATCATTGGACAGATTTGCCATCATCCCTATCAAGGAGCGATCGCTAAAATGTATCTAGAGGGTAAGGTGTGGGAATTATTTGCCTTGCAATTGGCTCAACTATCAGAGTCAGAATTAAGTCCTGTTAAATCTTCTCTAAAACCTCAAACTATCGACCGCATTTATCAAGCCAGAGATATTTTAGCAACTCGGTTAGAAAATCCCTCTTCAATCCTAGAATTAGCTCAACAAGTTGGACTTGGTGAAAGTACTTTACGTGGTGGCTTCCGAAAACTGTTTAATACAACGGTTATTAGCTATTTAACCACGTTACGAATGGAACAAGCAGAACTATTGTTGAGAGAAAGAAAACTTGCTATTGGTGAGGTCGCTAATTCAGTGGGTTATTCAAATTTAAGTCATTTTAGTGCTGCTTTCAAACGTCACTTTGGCATTACTCCCAGTCAATGTGTAGCAGGTAAAAAGTCACTCCAAACCTAAATTAACAATTGTTACGATAGCGTTTAGCGATATAAAATAGCGTTTTTTGGTAGACAGGCTGAAATCGACTTCTATACACTACTCCTCATCTAGTTATTAAGAATAATTCCAATTAAGGCGGTTGGCCGTTGAGTCTGAGGAGCAAGAATGAAATTATTATCGGTATTGTTATCTGTTTCGGGTTTGATTTGGGTTAGTCCTGTTTTGTCAGAGACGGTAAGAGCAGTCCCACGGGATACCGCTACGCATAAGGGAGCAGGGACGCAGAGACAAAAAGAGACTTCGCCCAGTCCGATAGTTCCCCAGTCTCCTAGCCAGCCATTTGTAATCAATTTACAGCAAAATAATCGGGGTACGGCTGCGGATTTGTTAGCGCAGAATAATCTGACACAGGTTACAGAGTTAGAAGTTAATCCGACTGCGGCAGGATTAGAATTAATCTTGAAAACCACAGCAGACGGAGCAAGACTAGTACCGTTAGTTTTACCCGAAGGGAACGATCTGGTTATTGATATTCTGGATACAGTCTTAGCCTCTTCAATCAGCAACGGTGTAACTAAAACTAATCCAGCACCAGGAATTATGGCGATTAGCCTAGCGCAAATAGATGAGAGTAGTATTCGCATAACTATTACAGGAGAGAATCAAGCACCAAGTGCGGAAGTAGTACCGTCAAAACAAAACTTAGTCTTGAGCGTGACCCCAGAAGCAACTACCGCCCAACAAGCCCCACCAAATCAAATAATTGATGTCATTGTCACAGAGGTAGGAACCAGAACCGAAACCGATCCTCAAGACGTTCCCCAGTCGATTCAGGTGATTCCTCAAGAAATAATTCAAAAACGAGAGGTGAATGAGATTACAGAAGCTTTAGAAATCATTCCTGGCGTTATTTCTTCCTTTGACAATTTGCTATTCAACGATGTAACTATTCGTGGTTTTAGCGCTGATTATCGGCGTAATGGCTTACAAAATATTTTAATTGGTGATGCCAGTGTACAGACTGCTAACATCGAACGCTTGGAAATACTCAAAGGTCCAGCTTCGGTACTATACGGTAGCGGCTCTTTTGGTGGCACGGTAAATGTCGTCACCGAACAACCGACAGAGGAACCTTACTATAAAGTCGATCTCGACATTGGCAATTTCGATCTCTATGGTGGCTCGGTAGATTTATCAGGACCACTGAACGAGAGTAAATCGCTAAAGTATCGCTTGAATTTTGCTGCCGAGACGAATGAGACCTTTCTTGATGGTGTCGGTCGCGAACGCTATCTAGTTAACCCAGTATTAACATGGGAGATTGGTAAAAATACCGATATTACTTTTGAAGCCGAATATAGTAACCTCACTTCCGACAATAACTTTGGAATACCAGCTTTGGGTACGGTGTTGGATAACATCAACGGCGAACTCGACCAGGGTCTCAATTTCGGAGATCCAGACATTGAAATACGCGAGATAGATAACATTTTGGTTGGTTACGATTTTGAACATCGCTTTAGTGATGATTGGCTAGTTCGCAATGCCTTCCAATATCAACATCGCTCGGCACCAGAATTCTCCATTTTTGAACTTAGTTTACAGGATGACCAGCGCACTTTAGAAAGAGCATTTGCGGATGTTCCCGAATTCGATTTTACTGCTTTTCTGCTCGATAGTTCGGTGGTAGGCAATTTTAATACAGGTAGTCGTATCAAACATGAGTTGGTCGCAGGTATCGAACTATTTCGCTCTGAGGAGCTTGCTAACATCGGTGTGGGAGAAGTTAGTACTATAGATTTGTTCGCTCCCGAGTTAAGCAATACTGTCATAGGAGCAGCTACAGATTTTTTTATCAGTGAAACTACAAATGAAACTCTGGGAATTTATCTCCAAGACAAGATCGAATTTTTTGACAAGGTGATTCTGCTGGCAGGAATAAGATTTGATATTGTTAGTACTGAACTTGAGGATGAAGTTTTAGACACGGTTGATTTTGACCAGAATGAAGAGTTTAGTCCCCGTGTCGGTATTGTTTATCAACCCATCAACGAGCTGTCCCTATATGGGAACTTTACTCAATCTTTTACCCCCAATTTCTTTGGCTTTAGTAGTACAGGAGAACCATTTGATCCTCAGACAGGAACTCAGTTTGAAGTTGGTGTTAAAGCCGATATTAACGACAAACTATCGGTAACTCTGGCATACTTTGATATTACTCTTGATAATATTCCCACCACAGATCCAGATGATGTATTCTTCCAAATAATTGCAGGGGAACAGAATAGTGAGGGGGTTGAATTATTTGTCTCAGGAGAAATCTTGCCTGGTTGGGATGTGATTGGTGGTTACACCTATACCGATATCACCATTGCCGAAAGTAATGACTTCGAGGTGGGAAATCGGGTTAATAATGTTCCTGAAAATGCAGTGAGTTTTTTGACCAGCTACGAAATTCAGCAGGGAAGCTTAAAAGGATTGGGAGGTAGTTTGGGTATCTATTTTGTGGGTGACCGAGAAGGAGATTTGGATAATACTTTTGAAATTCCCAGCTATACTCGCACCGATGCCTCAATTTTCTACAACCGAGAAAAGTTCAAGACTGCCCTCAATTTCCGCAATTTGTTTGATATTGATTATTTTGAAAATGCCGAAACCGATTTGCGGGTTAGATTCGGCGCGCCTTTTACGGTAGTTGGTTCGGTTTCTTATGAGTTTTAAACATTGAACATTGAACATCGGAGCATTTGTTAAATGGTAAATGATAAATGATAAATGACTACGTCCTTAAAGGAGGATAAATGCTAAAGATGTCATTCAAACTGAAGCCCATTGCGATCGCACTATTGGCAATCATACTAATTGTTGGTTGTCAAAACAAATCTGTTCGTCAGCCAGCTAATACCGAACTAGCTAATTGTCGTAAAGTTCAGCACGTCTTGGGGGAAGTTTGTGTTCCTAATTTGTCACAGCGTTTGATTAGTTTAGATGAAATGACATTAGGAGATACTTTAGCCCTCGGAGTTTCTTCGGTTGGGGTTAGTACCTATGATGAACTAGCAAATTATTTGACAGAAAAAAGCGGAGAGCTAGAATTTCTTGGTGACAGCGAACAACCGAATTTGGAAAAGATTTATCAGCTTAATCCCGATCTGATTTTAGGAACCGAATTATCTGCTGAGTCTATCTATCCCCAACTATCTCAGATTGCGCCTACTGCTTTAGGTAAGTGGAGTGGTTATCCTAGTTGGCGTGAATATTTTAATTTTGTGGCTCGTGTTTTAAACAAGGAAGATGAAGCAAAAGCGGTTTGGAAAGGCTACCAACGGCGTATAAAAGAACTTAAAAATGCTTTGGGTGATGATCTACAAGATTTAGAAATTTCTCTAGCTTATACCTACGGTAGCGAAATGAGTGTAGATGCAGAAAATTCATTTGCTGGTAGTATCTTGGCAGATCTGGGTGTTACTCGTCCAAAAAGCCAAGCTGCAATAGTTGACGGAACTATTTCTCTTTCAGAAGAACGCCTGAACGAGCTTGATGCCGATATTTTGTTTATGAGCGTTTATGACGAAGAGTCCGAACAGACTTTAGCTAATTGGCAACAGAAGCCACTCTGGAATCAGCTACAAGTAGTAAAAAATAAACAGGTATATTTGGTTAACGCTAGTATCTGGCGCGCTGGCGATCCTCTGGCTGCCAATCTTGTCATTGACGATCTGTATCAATATCTTGTCGCTCAAATTCCCGCTGTTTAGTAGCTAAATACGGCTCAATCGCTCATCTAATTCTAAAATAGTGCGAAAATTTATTCTTATATGGTTTGGTCAGCTAATTTCTACCATCGGCAGCTATATGAGTGAGTTTGCGCTCACTCTCTGGGCTTGGGAATTGACGGGTTCGGCAACAGCTTTGGCTTTAGTCGGCTTTTTCTCAATGCTACCTAGCATTTTTGTTTCTCTCTTTGCTGGCATTATCGTCGATCGCGCAAACCGCAAACATTTAATGATCTTAGGAGATGCGATCGCTGCTATTTCAACTCTAGGAATTTTAATACTTCATCTGTCGGGGAACCTTGCTATCTGGCATCTATATTTAGCGGCAGCAATTAATGGTGGTTTTGGTCAAATTCAACAATTAGCCTATTCTACTTCGATCACCCTCTTAGTCTCACCTCTGAATTATACCCCTGCTAACAGCATGAATTCAGTAGTTCACTATGGCTCAAATATTATTTCTCCCGCGATCGCAGGTGTTCTTTATCCAATTATTGGTTTAGGGGGTATCTTGCCAATTGACTTGGCAACTTTTTTAGTGGCGATCGCTACTTTGGTTTGGATACGAATTCCTCAACCTGATGGCGAAACTGAGAGACTAGAGGGTGAGGGTACTGAGAGCTGGTCAGAGCCAGAAAAAATTAGTAAGCTGGACGTTTTTTGGGGAGAAGTTACTTTTGGAATTCGTTATATTTGGCAGCGGGATAGCTTGCGTACTCTGTTATTAATTACGGCTTTATTCTGGTTTGCTCATGATTTTGCGGAAACGATAGGGGATCCGATGATACTAACTCGCTCCAATAATAATTCTCAGGTTTTGGGAACAATCATTTCCGCCGCAGGTATTGGGGGAGTGACTGGTGCGATAGTTTTAAGTGCTTGGGGGGGAACGAAACGGCGTGTCAATGGTATGTTAGCAGGATTTATGGGGGCTGGGGTGGCAAAAACAATTTTTGGTTTGGGTCAAAATCTGACTGTTTGGCTACCCGCTCAATTTTGTTCTTCGCTTAATTTTCCCCTATTAGGAAGCTCCGAAACGGCATTATGGATGGAGGCTACGCCTTCAGAACTTCAAGGACGGGTTTTTGCTGCTAATTCTTTGGTTTTGGAACTAGTCAGCGCGATCGCAACTTTGATAGCAGGACCATTGAGTGATCGCCTTCTCGAACCTGCCATGCAGTCACAAAATAGCTTTAGTTCTTTATTTGCTCCTATCTTCGGTAACGGTGCGGGTGCGGGGATGGCGTTACTCTATGTTGGGTGTGCGATCGCCATGTTCTTCATTGGTGCGATCTGCTTCAGATTACCTCAGTTAAATCAGTTAGAAAATAGAGTGTTGAAAGAATCAAGATAACATCTAAAGGTCTAACATTTCTGATGCCAACTGAAAATTAATACATCTCAATAATTATCGTATTAACAACAGCGTCCCGACCAAGATCAATCCTGTCCCCATAATCATTTTAAGGGTCATTGCCTCTCCTAAAAACATCACCGAAAGCAGCGAAATTAACACTAAGCTAGACTTATCAATTGGAGCAACTAAAGAAGCAGAACCAAGCTGTAATGCTCTGAAATAGCAGAGCCATGATAGTCCTGTTGCCATCCCCGATAAAACTAAAAATAGTAGTGTTTTTTGATTTAATTCAAATAATCCCTGAAACGTTCCCTCAGCATAGACTAATCCCCAGGCAATAACCAAAATTACCACAGTCCGAATCGCCGTCGCCAAATTGGAATTAACCCCCTCCACCCCCACTTTGGCGAAGATTGTAGTTAAAGCTGCAAAGAACGCCGACAAGATAGCAAATATCAACCAACTCTTACCGTCATTCATACCTAAAATTATCCTATTGATTAACTATTATTTTGTAATAGCTCATAGTCCCCCATTCACCGCTTCATCTTCCATCGAATCAAATAGATAAAAAACGGCGCCCCGATCAAAGGCATTACTAAACCTACAGGCAATTCGCTAGGCTGAACTATTAATCGACCTGCAAGATCGGCAATTAACATCATAATTGCCCCCAAAATTGCTGAATAGGGCAAAATCCACCGATAATCAACCCCAATTAACAGACGCACTATATGAGGAACAATTAAACCTACAAAGCCGATTGGTCCTGCGATCGCTACACTTGAACCAGCCAGTAAAATAATACTGATCGCAGCCAGGATTTTAATTAATCCTGTAGACTGTCCTAAGCTTCTGGCGGTATCTTCTCCTAAACTAAGAATGGTAATTTGTTTGCTTAAAGCGATCGCTAATATCAAGCCTATGCAGATATAAGGTAATACTTGTAGTAGTAAATTCAGATCCCTACCCGCTACCGAACCAGCTAGCCAAAACCTAATTTCTTCTAGAGTTCGTTGGCTAAGAATTAAAATACCACTGGTAATAGAAGAGATAAACGCCGTTAGTGCTGCACCCGCTATAGTTAGATTAAAAGGTGTCAGTCCCCCACGACCAAAAGAACCAAGCAAGTAGACGCTAATAGCACTGATAGCTGCTCCTGCAAAAGCATACCAAGCATAAATAGTTAAAGAAGCACTACCAGAAATAAAAGTACCCACTACCACCACAAAAGCTGCCCCTGCATTGACTCCTAAAATACCAGGGGATGCCAAAGGATTTCGTGTCAGTCCCTGCATAATTGCTCCCGCCACGGCTAAAGCAGCACCGACTAACATGGCAATGAGCGATCGCGGTAAGCGTACTGTACGAATAATCAGGTGATTGGTAGAACCATCAAATGCTGTAAATGCTCGATAGATATCGCCATAAGCAATATCTGCTGCCCCCCAGGTAATACTAGCTAGAAAACTAAGCCAGAGAATAAAACTTCCCAATAACAAACCTGCTATCAATAGAAGACTTTTACCTGAATGGTATTTTTTGGAGATCGTCATTTCCTGTATTAGGAGGAGAAAAGAATGATTAACAAATAAATATCTAGTTCTGAGCTTTATTATCAATAATATATATAATAAAGGTAGAAAAGCCATTCCATATCTGGGGGAGGGCAAAATGAAAACTAACACTTCAGGATTTGCTTTTAGATGGTTCAATTCATTAATGGTTGCGGTGATGATCGTAATTCTCACTGCCGTTGCTACCGCTAAAGGACAAAATTACTCCAAAGCGATCGCAGGTGTGCCTTCTATCCCCAAGAGCCTAACTAATGGGTTGTTTACCCCAACCCAAGCCGATAGATTTTTCCAAGCTGGCAGAGAAGATTTTGCACGGGAGGTAAAAATTTTCAATCATTCGGAACTGTATTTGGGGGATAAACTACTTCAGATCGACCCCGAATTAGTTGAACAAATGCATCAACCTCAACCCGTCACTAATTTTAAATCGAGTAATTCTCAATATGAATTACACCAAGGCAAACTTAGTTACTAACCACGTCTGTAATCGTTTGGAGTAAAGCTTGGGTAGAATAGGGTTTAGCCAGAAAGCTTTTGATCTCAAGGTTGAGATCGCTCAATGCTTCCTTCGTAAAATTGTGTCCACTGATAGCGATAATTTTTACTTGAGGATTAATCTTCTGTAAAGTGTGAATGGCTGTAGTACCGTCCATAGCAGGCATCATCATGTTCATCAGCACCACCTCAATTTCAGCTTGATTCTGGACATAAGTAGCGATCGCTTCAATCCCATCATTAGCAGTGACCACACGATAGTTATGGGTTTCTAAAGAGGCTTGAGTAATTTCGCGAATGGTCGCCTCATCATCTACTACCAAAACCAGTTCGTTGTTCCCCTTGGGAATAGCCAAGATTTCACTAGATTCTGAATCAGAAGATTCTGCCGCGGGGATCATCACATTAAACTGAGTTCCCTGTTCAACCTCGCTAACAACATCAACAAAACCCCCATGACTTTCAATAATATTCAATACTGTAGCTAACCCTAAACCAGTACCCCCCATTGCCTCTTTGGTAGTAAAAAAAGGCTCAAAAATTTGCTTGATGTCACTAGGAGGAATACCAACTCCTGTATCCTCAATAGAAATTGCTACATAAGTGCCAACTTCAGCTTGAGGGTATTCTTGAAGATAAGTTGCGTCGAGTAACAGATTAGACGCAGATATATTTAGTAACCCGCCCTCAGGCATCGCATCTCTGGCATTAATCACTAAATTAAGTAAAACCTGATGAATTTGGGTAGCATCACCACAAACAGCCCACAGGTCGGATGAAACATTAGTTTGAATCCTGATCCCTTTGGGAAAAGTTTCCACTGCAATCTGATAAATATCTCTAATTAAATGCTTAACTTGAACGACACCACGTTTGCCTTCAATACCGCGAGCAAAAGATAACACTTGCTGCACTAGTGCTGAACCACGCTTGACGTTGTTCTCCAACATTCTAATGATTTCCCGTGACCGAGGATCGATTTGAGTCAGAGTCACAGGTAACAGCTGAACGCTCATTAAAATTGGAGTGAGAATATTATTGAGATCGTGCGCCACGCCACCAGCCAAAGAACCAAGGCTGTCTAATCTTTGGTGACGCAAAGATTTTTCAGCAAGGTGTTTTTTTTCGGTAATGTCGGCAACTACGCCAATCATTCGCCAAGGTAATCCCTCTGAATCAAGCAAAATATGTCCTCTAGCTGCTAGCCAACGCTGTTTGTTCTGAGAAATATTAAGGCGGGTTTCAATTTCGTATAGTCTCCCTGATTTAATCGCTTTAGCAGCCTGCTGATTGATCTCTTCAAGATCTTCTGGAGGAATTAGTGTTAGTACAGCATCTAATGTTCCCGAAAATTCACCAGGGGAAAAGCCAAAAATGGTCTGAGAACGTTCGGATAGAATTACTTCATTAGTTGAGATATCCCAAATCCAGGTTCCCATAGCAGCGGCATCGAGAGCTGTTCTCAACTGTGCTTCTTGTTCTCGGAGAGTTTCTTCTGCCTGTTTGCGACTACTGATATCATTTAAAGTGCCTAAGTAGCCAGAGATTTTTTCCTCGTGGTCATACAGTGGAATAGCCTGTCCTGAAACCCAAGTTACTTTTCCCTGGGGTGTAAGAAAGCGATATTCGGAATTGAATTCTTGTTCTGTTTCTATAGCATGATGCCACTCAGAGAACACCCGATCGCGATCTTGAGGATGTAACGCTTCAGCCCATCCAATACCTAATGCTTCTATTTGAGAAAGTCCTGTCATTTCTTGCCATCGAGGATTTACGTAAACACAACCTCCCCAAATATCGGTCTGAAAAATTCCTACTGGAGCGGAGGTTACCAGTACTCGGAACAGCTCTTCTCGCTCTTTGAGGTTTTCTTCGGCTTGTTTGCGATCGCCAATATCAATACAGGAACCAATATAGCCAGCAAATTCTCCGTTCGCCGCAAAACGAGGAATTCCTCGGTCTAAAATCCAGCGATATTCACCATCAGCACTACGCAAACGATATTCTATAACAAACTCCTCTCGGTTATTAAAGGAAGCTAAATATCTTTCCCAACAACGTTGTTTATCATCATCATTTACTCCATCAAGCCAACCATCACCTAATTCTTGTTCTAAAGTTCGTCCTGTAAAATCTAACCAGGTTTGATTAAAAAAAGTACATTGCTTATCAGTTCCCGCCATCCAGATCATGACAGGAGTGGTGTTTGCCATCATCCTAAACCTAGCTTCACTCTCCCGTAAGTCTGCTTCCGCTTGTCGCCGTTGTTCCAGTTCAATTTGAGCTTGTTGATAAAGCTCTCCTTGCTGAATGGCGATCGCCACCTGAATAGTTAATCGCTGAAGAAGCTCTATTTCTAACTCTTGCCAGTTTCTAATTCCTGAACATTGATGGACGATTAATAATCCCCAGAGTCTCTCTGTAACTGAATTTTCTTCGTTCAACAAAATTGGGATAGCCACATTTGCTCTAACCTGGAAACTTTGGAGAAATTCTAAGTGGCAAGGATTTAAGCCTCCCTGTTCAACATCTGCCAAGGAAAAAACACGTCCTTGTTGATAAGGTTCAATCCAAGCTGGCTCAAAACAGGAATCTTTAATCAGTCGTCCGAGAATCGACCATTTAGAACTACTAACAGCTTCGGTGGTAACGATGCCACTCCAGTCTGGTTCAAAGCGATAAATCAAAACTCGATCGGCATTAATTAGCTGCCGCACTTCATTTACAGTGCTTTGGAGTATAGCTGCCAAATCTAAAGATTGCCTAATTCTGAGGGCAACTTCCGCCACTAATTGTTCTCTGTCTGCTTGCTCTCGCAATTCCTGGGCTTGTTGACTGACTTGATTTGTCAACTCTAGATTACGACGCTGTAGTGATTTCGTTTTTTCTTGTTCTAACTGGAGTACTTGAGTTTGCAAGATCTCTAAGGAATCTTGTAAATCTTTGATATCAATTGCTCCTAGTAAACTACTTTGAGTAATAATGCCCAGTAGTTCTCCCTGTTCCCCCGCAACAACTAAGCGCCGCAACAAGTAGCGATTCATTTGTTGGCTAACCTGCCACAGAGAGTCTTCTGGTTTGGCAAGGTGAAGTGGCGTACTCATAACATCCTCCGCCTGTATCTCTGCCAAGTTCAACTCTAATAATTGAAACTGAACTATGTCTCGTTCGGTAATAATCCCTCTAGGATAGAGAAGATCGCCCTCCTCCGCCAGTTCAACTATGGGAATCCCACTCACCTGATAGTCTGCCATTAATTGCGCTACGAACAATACCGAGGCAGTTGGCAGAGCATGAATTGCCCGAGTCATGACCTCACTAACCGTACGCAGTTTTAATAAATCTGCTGAACGTAAAACTTGACGCAAGCTACTGTGTGTAACCACTCCCAGTAATCTATTCCGTTCGTCGATAATGGGTAAATGATGGATTCGATATTGATGAAATAACTTAAGGGCAGCAAAAATGTCTTGAGGACTATCTTGTAAACCATCTGAGGTCAAAGTAATTACATTGGGGTTCATCACCTCTGCTAAGGTAACCCCAATAATATTTCTGCCTGAAGAAATTATCTTAACTAAAGCTTGCTCCGTAAAAATCCCTTCTAACTGCGAATCAGCGATCGCCAACACACAACTGTGATGAATCGAAACTAGAGAATTTGGGGGATTTTTCGCCTCTTCCTCCAAGATACAGCTGGTAGTCCAGTCTTGACTCATTAACCTGATAACTTCCGCCAAGGGAGTTTCGGGAGCGACAGCGAGTAGCTCCTCTTCCACTGCCTGTTGTAGTGAGATTGAGTTGTGCTGTGGCATAACAATGCTGAATCACAAGTCTAAATATTTATTTATTTTCCGTTACAAAAGTTTGATTATTAGAGAAATTTAAAACAAAAAATTATCGTGAGCTTTTTTTAGAATACTTGTTCGTATTGTATGTGTAAAAAAATTAATTAAAAGTTAACTTATGTTGAGAAAGCTTGCTTTGTGATGTCTGTCCGCTGATATTAATCATGTGAAAAAGAGTCAACAAGTATTTTGTTGATTGAGAATTGATTAATTATCGTTTATCTCTAGTTTGTTTGCCGAAGCGATCAGAGCATGTTTAATCTGCTCGACATTGTTTTGCTTACATTTATTAGAAAAATAAAGCTGTCTTGAAAATATAATGAGGAGTTATAGGCGATCGCTCCATAGTCAAACTGATAATAATTATTGACGTAGGTTATGAGGTTACTTACTGAGTAAACTCAGCTACTGCTCTTCTGGGGGTTGTGTCAGTTACTTGACTATAGCCTAATCGTAAGAGAATCTGAGGAAAGCCGTTTTCAGGAAAGAGATTTTGAAGTCGCGAGCGCAACTGGGGAATTTCTATTGGTTGATTGAAGAAAGAAGCCCAAACATCATCCACCCTGGCTCTCAGCAATAAATGTGCCAAAGCCTCTCCCGTAGCCAGCCAATCTCGCATAGTATCTCCTCTACTGCTGATCATAATCAATGTTGGAGCATTTTTGGTCAATTTATGGTCATCTTGTGCCTGTGTCTTACTAAGAGTGAAAGCTCGAACGGCAAAAGAAATTAAAGGGGCAATGACATCTAATCTGTCGTTTAAAGCTTGAGCTTGAGCTGACATACCATCGTGCCTGGGTCTATTTCTATTACTAGAGTGAATCCATTGAGCTAATTCTTGTCGAAACAAAGGATCTGACATTTGGAGGCGATCGCCTTGAGCAATTAAATTAATGATTGCTTCACGACTAGCTACAGGAATTTCTTTCGTCATTATCTGAAGCCAATCCCCTTCAGAGCAAGTTGCCGATTCTAGTTCAGAAATTAATGATGCTGAAAGCTTTCTGCTATTGAAGGGGAGGCGATTAGTTGATCTTCTGAGAATCGCCCGAAAGAGAAAGTTTTCTTCCACTTTGACAATTCTCCTGCTACCCAAGCGAATCCGTGCCAATAATTGAGAGTTTAAAGATTCTGGAAAAATTTCGACTAGATCTTGATAGCCAAAGTGGCGAATCGCAATGCGGAGATGAAATAATGCGGCACCACAGCTAATTACTAGTTCCCGAAAATCAGGATCGGCTAGGGCGCGAGTTTTGTCAGCATAAAGCTCAACCACATCATCAACAATTTGAAACCGCCAGGGCTGCGTGTTACGACCTGATGGCGCCAATACAGCATAATTGAGCAAGAACTGAAATTTTACCGCAGTTGAACCATCGTGAGGAAAATCATCTTGATTAATTTGCCAAGGATTCGCTCCCGATAGAGATTTCTGCTTTTTGCTCGCTACATTCATGATTTCAGCTCCTTCCAGCCAGCGCAACTCTAATTTCTACTGTTATTCCAATTTCAAATTAGGGGACAAGTTTGAGGATGTTGTGAAGAGTGTTTGAGCCTAGATTGAGTTTTTGAGGCTAAGCTTTGGGGCGTTAGAGTTAGGGGATTACCAGGTGTTCAGCTTATTTCATAATTGGAGCTGTCTTTGGCTTGTTTTATCAGTGGCTATCAATTGTTCACTACTTGTAGGTTAAATATTTAAGCAGCATTCTCCCTGGCTCTTTTTTGTGGTGGATTAAAAATCAAACTTGCATAAAAAAAATTAGCCATCGTAACTAGTAGCGATGCAGCGCGTCCTAAAGGATTCTTAAAGGAGTGGGGTTTCCCTCCGTGCAGAATGCAAAGTATTCAAGCGTCGCTTAGACACGACAGTAAAAAATATAAAACAATAGGTTTCTTAATATAGGAGCGTATTGCTATATTCCCAGTAACTCAGACCTAGCAAAGCGATCGCCAGTTTATGTAGCTTAAAATACATTTAAAAAAAAGCTTAATCTGAACTATGTCTCAAAAATTTAATGTTTTTATAGAAGTAAAAACATACATAATATTACAAACTTAGATTTATGAGCGATCGCCGACAAGAATCCTATGTAGTGCGACTAGAAGCTGCTGAATTAGCCAGAAGTCGTGAATATCCGATCCACAAAGCCAATGGAGATGAGCAAAAATATGCTGGCGACAAATATTTTATGTCATTTACCAAAGGACTGCCCCATGATTCCCAAACTGGGTTACTCCACAATCCACTAGATTTTGTCGAATTCCGTCGCGCAATTGACGATGGTTTTATCGATCCCTTTTCGGATCGGGTGCGTCATGGAAGTGGAATTGAAGTAAATAAGGGCAAAGAGAAGCAAGTATCTCAACCCGATAATTTTAGGCAATGGGAAGCTCCCACAGCAGGGGTGGTGTTTGAATTAGAAGGACCCGATGCCCAAGCTGTGACCATGCCTCCCGCACCACCGTTACTCGATAAAGAGGGAAAAGGTAATCCTGAACTAGCACTGGAAATGGCAGAAGTTTATGAACTAGCTATCTTACGAGATAAGCCTTTTAATTCCTTTGAATCAGGGGTTTTAGATAAAGAAATTAAAGCCTCCATCGGTCGCCTTAATGAATTTTCTTATATAGGTAATCAAACTGGTCGTCCTCGTAAAGTTGATACTGACGGCAAGTTAGACCTACAGACAGTATTCCGTGGTTCTTCTCCTGGGGTAGATGTAGGTCCTTATCTTTCTCAATTTCTCCTGATTGGCAATACGGATGTTAACGGTGGTGGTAAGGTTGCCGAAGGGAAAATCACTTATGGGGTGTTGCAAATCGATCAGAAAGTTCCTATTGCTAAGCCTAATCAAGATTACATGGTCAAATTACCTGAATATGTGCGAATTCAGCGTGGTCTAAGACCTGAAATCGACCCCGAAACATATGTTGATGCAGATGGTAATGATGTCAATCCTCCTGATCGTCCTGCACGCCGCTTTATCTCGACTCCTCGTGATTTAGCGACTTATGTTCATTATGATGCTCTCTATGAAGCTTATCTAAACGCCTGTATTATTCTGTTGGGTATGGGGACACCCTTTGATCCAGGCTTCGATCATCTATCTGGGGTTGGTGTAGCAGCAGGAGATGGGGCTACTCGGCGCAATGCTGGTGGTTTTGCTCTATATGGCGGTCCTCATATTTTAAACTTGGTGACGGAAGTGGCAACTAGAGCTTTAAAAGCAGTTCGGTTTCAAAAATTCAACAATCATATTCGCCTCCGTCCTGAGGCATTAGCCGCCAGGATTGAACTGATACGAGAGCCTGCTGGTAAAGATATTCCGCCAGCACTGAGTAGAGATATCGGATTACTCAAAGATGCTTTAGAGCAAAATAAAGTTAACGGTCAAAGTACCTTAGATGTGATTGAACGCGGAGTGGGTCAAGGAACTTATTTCCTACCGATGGCTTTCCCTGAAGGTTCACCGATGCACCCTGCCTATGGCGCAGGACACGCTACAGTAGCGGGGGCTTGTGTGACTATTTTAAAGGCATTTTTTGATACTAGTACAGTCTTGGCTAAAACAGAAGCAGGAAAGATCGAATTTAAACGTTTTGCAACTGGCGATGAACCTATTGCTTTTCGCGCTCCTGATATTTCATATCCAATTAAAGATGACGTCAAACTGGTAGAGGGTAAACCTTTTCCTGATGAACCTGATAAACCTAAAAGATTTCTAACTCTGGAAGGGGAGTTAAATAAACTGGCGGCTAATATTTCTATTGGTCGTGATATGGCAGGGGTTCATTTCTTTAGCGATTATTATGATAGTCTCCGCATGGGAGAAGAGATTGCTATTGGTATCTTAGAGGAACAAGCATTGACCTATTCCACAGATCCTTTTGTCTTGTCTCTACCCACTTTTGATGGTGAAGTAGTGAGGATTGGTCGCCGATGAATCGTTTGCCCCGTCGTTCTTCCAGAATTCAACCGCCCCTACGGGGGCGACTAGCTGCTGTTTTATCTCCACAGCAGAGGCAACGATATTCCGAGCCGATTATTCGTCCCAGAAGATCTTTGCCTAGAAGTATGAAAGACACTAATGCTCAAAATCGAATTGAAGAGAATTCTCTACCTAATTCTATTGAGGCAGAAAAAATAAATAAGCAAGACTCCTTTCCCACAGATTCCATAGATAGAGCATTTGCGAACCAAGAACCTACTGCATCTCAGATAGTTACCCAATTTAAGCTTTGGCAATGGTTGGTGGCACTAATCGTAGCCATAATTTTGCTGGTCGTAATTGGTAATTTAATTTGATCTAAAGCTTAAAATGGCGATCTCTTTGATTTATCTTCTCTCAATTATGATCGAATAAACATCAAGGCAATTCCCCCAAGAGCTATACCCACTCCCAAGATTGCCCGCCAGCTAATCTTTTCTCCCTGTAATGCCACTATGGGCAAGATAAATAAAGGACTGGTAGCTAACAAGGTTTGAGCAATTCCCGTGGGTGCAAATTTAAGGGAGGTTTGCTGGAGCCAGATACCCAGATAAGTACTGCCAAAAGCAGCGATCGCAATGATGCCAAAGCTACGCCATGATAATTGCCATTTAATTACAGTTTGCTTGGTAACGGGCATTAATATTAACCCCAGCACAATTACTGTCCCACCGATGAGACGGATTAAAGTACTTGCTAGCGGTGTAATCTCCGACTGAGTTAAGGCATAACGAGAAATAACGGCTCCTGTCGCTTGAGCGATCGCCGCTGAGATCCCCCAGATAATACCCTGACGGGAAATACTGACTCGATCTAGGGGATTTCTTTCACTAATGACCCAGGCTATCCCCAGAATAGTAATCAGAATACCGTACCAGGCACTCGTGGTTAGTGCCTCCCCAATAAAAACTAACGCCAATAAAGCACCCATTGGCGGCGAAGCAGTCTCCAGTAGTAGGGTACGTCTAGTACCCAGGCTGTTTAGGGCAGCAAAATATGCTGTATCCCCCAACCCAATACCAATTACTCCGCTGAGAAATAGTAATCCGAAGGTAATTGCGGATAAATCAGTGAAGGTTTCTCTCTGAATCAGCAAGGTAATCAGGATCATTGCGATCGCAATTAAACCTTTATATAGATTGAGCTGTAGCGGTGTAATCCTTAATCCGAGTCTACTGTAAACTACAGAAGAAACAGCCCAAAGTAATGCTGCGCTTAAAGCTGCTATTTCGCCAACAAAATTGTTTAATTGAGCAATCATTTAAAATCTTGCATTTGCAACTGGTTACACAAGCCATGTAATACAAAATATTTAATCAATAAATATAGCGATACGTTAGTCAGTTATTGTTGAATTTCTCGATTTTCTGGCTTTTGACGAACGTTCAGCTTATCAAGATTTTGCCATACAGGTGTTAGAGGAATATTGGATACCAGGCGCACTCTATTGAGGCATCAGAATTTAGGGTAGTTGTCGATGAACTCTCTACTTCCTTAGTCGCCAGGCTGAATTTGCCTGCGGTTCAAGACTAGATATCAATTGCTTGATGCGCCAAATGGTTCCCAAGGTAATTTGTTTAGTTAGCCAGTATAGGATAGTTAGAACTATAAAAGTAATTGTCATGATCAGCAAGGCTTTTTTAGAAGTTAGATCGCCGATGGTTGAGATAGCTAAAATATCGGGTTTAGTGAGTACATCCCAGCTATTAAAACGGCGAAATCTACCGAGATAAATCCCAATAGTACATAGAGCATGAGTCAGCAACTCGCTGCTTAAAATAAATTTTCTAGCTCCTTGATGTTGCAGATAATGACCTAGATTGATTACCGAAATGACATATGCTTCCCAGCCGACCCAAATTGCCAAGAGATGCAAAGGAATTAAAACCAAGGTAGTAATCCAAATCGAATATCCCGCACGGATAGCTTCAACCAAATGGATAATATCAGTCAACAAATAAGGGGCATTGGGTAAAAAGAAAATAAATATTATTAATCCTGTCCACCAAAGCAGCGATCGCTTATGGGAGCGTCTCAGGAATAGCCAGAAGCTTATAATCAAAGGAATAAATGCCAAAAATAAATTCCAGACAATCCAACCGCTATGTTTACTTAAGATGCTCCAGACAACAGCAAGTATTGATTCCATTGTGTTTAGTATCTATGCAACATCTATTATATCTAGTTGCTATTGCCGATTTTTAGATTATTTTTCCCTTAAACTTTGATTTTGTGAAATCAGATCTCAATTCAGCAACGCCTGAAATCTTAGTTATCTCTGCACTATAGCTCTAAATCCTTAATCAAAGGGTAATCTAGTTAGTCATAGCAGCTCGTTGCGGCAAGCAAATTTGAAATCTAGTGCCCTGATTTGCTTGACTCTCTGCCGTGATTTTACCGTTATGAGCCTCAACTATTTGTTTGGCGATCGCTAAACCTAAACCAAACCCTCCTGTTTGTCTGGTGCGGGTTTTATCGACTCGATAGAAACGTTCAAAAATGTAGGGCAAATCAGCTTGGGGAACGCCAATACCCGTATCGGTAATAGTAATCAGCAGACGGCGGGGTTTAAACTCTAATTGCAGACCAACTGCGCCACCTTTGGGGGTATATTTAATGGCATTATCGAGTAAATTGCCAATTGCCTGGTGTAGTAAATCGCGATCGCCACAAAATTCTGATGATGTGCAGGGAATGTTTAATCTAAACTCTAGGTCTTTTGCGGTTGCAAATGTTTGATAGTGACTAGCTACGGAGTTCAATAATTCTACAATGTCAATTTTGGCAATATCTTCAGAGTTTAGCTTTCCTTGGTGGCGTGCTAAAAATAGTAAATTAGTAACTAAAGCACTCATGTATTTGCTTTGAGTAACAATATTTTCCAAACGTTGACGAGGCTGTTGCTTATCTTCTGCTGGAGCGAGCAATCCAACTTGAGCATTACTGAGGATAGCGGCAATAGGAGCCCGTAACTCATGGGAGGCATCCGCCGTAAAACGTTGTAATTGCTCGTAAGAAAGCCTTACAGGATGCATGGCTAAACCACCGAGAATCCAGCCGATTATTCCAGTCAAACCAAGAGTAATTGGTACTCCTAGAGACAAAAATAACCGTGATCTTCCTAGAGATGTCCGTATTGGTGCGATCGAGACAGCTACCTGGAGATAACCCACTAAAGATTGCTCGTCTTTTAAGTTGGTGCCGACAATGGAAGGAGCAGTCACACCAACTGATACAGCTGCTAGCGGGATAGTTAAGATTCGTAGATTCTTACGTTTGGTTGTACCGTTGAGATTACAGTCGTAGCGTAATGTTTGCCACCCACTTATTACCAGAGAATCTTGATTCGGGCAATTACCGATAAACTGCAACAAGTTTTTCTGGGCATCATACCACCGAATATAAATGATTCTCGATTCATTGAAAATTGCCGAATTTGATAAGGATACATTATCTGTATTGATCTGCCAATTGTTTTCTTGTTGCTGATAGCTGGTCAACGCAGCAATCTTTTTGGTTTGGGCATAAATGCTCTGATCAAATTCACGCTGTTGTTCTTTGATTTGACGATGATAAACAGTAAAAGCAAACAGAATTAAGATACTCCCCATAGAGAGAGTAAACCAATAAGCCAGGCGGCGACGAGAGCGATTGAACATGGATCGCGGCAGAAATTTACTTGTGGTTTAATAATAATGGCAAATCCAAGCAAATAAAGGAAGAAATACTTTAGTAAATAGCATTCCTTCCTCTTCTTATTGGTCTTAATTAGTAACTGAAAAGTAGATTAATTAAGCTAAGGCTCAAAGTTACTATTTTTGAACTATGCCGCAGGAGTAGCTTCTTCAAAAATCAGACTACTTTCAATCGGAATTGAGGTATCAGATTCTTGAGTATTCTTATCTTTATTACTGCCATCACAAGCTTGGGCTACTAAAGGAGTAGTAATAATAGTTAAGGTTACTAATCCAGCTAATACAGACTTTAATTTGACTTTCATCGAATTTCTCCGTCGAAAATTAATTTTGGTTGTTACTGTAGATTATTCAGCATAACTATGACACGAAGATGACAGTTGGCTTATGTTAGCAATTAATAGAAGCGACAATCTAGCCATACAAGATGCAAGATGATTTTGGGGTATTGATAATTTAAT
>JBCDEP010000031.1:0-47568 GCA_039179675.1 Cyanobacteria bacterium P01_G01_bin.67 | reverse complement strand
GATGTTGCAATATTTATTAATCTAGTAAAGTTTTATATAAAAAATTCGCTGTAATATCCTTAGTTTGTAGTGTTGGTTTATCTTGATGGTGATCGGCTATGAGATAAACAAGGGGCTGTGGCTCAGTAGGATAGAGCAAGCGCCTCCTGAAATATCGGGCATCATGGGGGAAACTTCATTGATGAATGTGGTCAAATTCAAGGAAGCCTAAAATTGCGGCTCGCAATCAAGGTAATCTTGAGCCAAGCTCTATAGTTCCTGGTAGAGAAGGTGCAGAGACTGGTTGCAGGTGCAAAATCAGGGAACAGTTGATTCTGGTTAAACTAACCACTAAACTGTCTGCAACACAACGGCCACCACCTAAAGGTATCTTGCCCAGGGTGAAGAGATAGTCCAGAGAGTGGGGAAACTCACACCAATCTGAAGCGCTAGGTCGCCAGTTCAAATCTGGCCAGTCCCGTTATCTCATTTTTAATTTTTGTAGCTCAATCAGCCTAATATTTATATGTCTAGTTTATTAAGATCTAGAGACTAGTCTTTAAAATTTTATTGCGTAGTTGTGATGGGTGACTCCAGAAAATATACACTTCAATTTACATCAAGAATAAATTTTTTTTAATCAAGATATTTTATGGCTTACTACTGGTTTAAAGCATTTCACCTCATCGGTATAGTGGTCTGGTTTGCTGGGTTATTTTATTTGGTAAGGCTATTTGTCTACCATGCAGAGGCAGAACAAGAGCCTGAACCTGCTCGTGGCATCCTGAAAAAGCAGTATGAGATCATGGAGCAACGTCTCTATAGCATCATTACCACTCCTGGAATGATCTTGACTGTAGCAATGGCAATTGGCTTAATCTCGACTGAGCCAGAAATTCTTAAATCTACCTGGCTACATATTAAATTGGCTTTTGTGATCCTACTGATTGGCTATCATCATTTTTGCAAGAGCATCATGAAAAAGCTAGCTGCGGGAAAATGTCAGTTTACAGGTCAGCAGTTTAGAGCCTTAAATGAAGCCCCTACAATTTTATTGGTGTTGATAGTTTTATTGGCAGTATTTAAAAATAATTTGCCCTTAGATGCGACTACTTGGCTGGTGGCAGGCTTGGTAATAACAATGGCTGCTAGTATTCAACTTTACGCCAAAAAACGTCGTCAAGATAAAGAGAAGTTAGCACAACTAAATCAGTCGCCAGAACTTGTCTCTAGTTCTGCTGGTGAGTAGTTTGAAAGAGACTAGGAATCAAGGACGAAAGGTGAGGTCGGATAAGTCTGTTATTCAGTGAGTTATTCATTGATAATTGGAAACTGATATTCTGCCGCTCACCTTTGTCTATAAAATGTACTTAAAAAGTTTGCATCTGCGTTCGTTTCGGAATTATGTTGATCGTCAGATTGAATTTACGGCGAAGAAAACAATCTTAGTTGGTAACAATGCTCAGGGGAAATCCAACTTATTAGAAGCGGTAGAGCTACTAGCAACTTTGAAGAGTCACCGTGCTACTCGCGATCGCGAATTAGTTTTAGATTCGGCTACCGCAGGGCAGGTTGAGGCAATTGTGGAACGGGCTTATGGAACTAGTGAATTAAGTATTTTGTTTCGTAAGCAGGGTAGACGTACTGTAGCAATTAATGGTGAAAAGCTGCGGCGCCAGTTGGATTTTTTGGGGGTATTAAACGCAGTTCAGTTTTCTAGCCTAGATTTAGACTTAGTTAGAGGGGCACCAGATTGTCGAAGAAGTTGGATTGATGGTTTATTAATTCAGTTAGAGCCAGTATATTCCAGCATTTTGCAGCAGTATAATCAAGTTTTGAAACAGCGCAATGCGCTCCTAAAAAAGATTCGTGCCCTCAGACAAGAAGGTGAATCTACAGAACTGCTGGGAAGCCATGAACCAGAACTAGAGCTATGGGATCAGCAGCTGGCAGCAGCGGGTTCTCGGGTTGCCCGTCGCAGAGCAAGAGTAATTAATCGACTGGCACCAATTGCGGCATCTTGGCACAAGCGCATTAGTGGGGAAACCGAGCAGCTAGAAATTAATTATTTGCCTAATGTGGAATGGACTGAAGATGAACCGTTGAAAGTGCAACAGGCATTTCTTCACCAAATCGCTGAGCGGAGAATGGCAGAAAAGTATCAGGGTAAAACCGTTGTCGGAACTCATCGTGATGAAATTGAGTTTACGATTAATCGCACTCCTGCTCGTTACTATGGCTCTCAGGGACAACAACGCACTTTAGTCTTAGCTTTAAAATTGGCAGAATTAAAGTTAATTGAAGAAGTAGTGGGAGAACCTCCTTTGCTGTTGCTGGATGATGTCTTGGCAGAACTCGATCCCAATCGTCAGAAACAGTTGTTAGAAGTGATTGGCGATCGCTTTCAAACGATTATCACTACTACTCATATTGATAGTTTTAATCACGACTGGATTAAAGATTCGCAAATTCTAGCTGTAGAAGCAGGAAAGATTAGCGAAGTATTATTGAATTAAGCTTAAGGTGAGCAGTTCGAGGTTGAAAATTGCTTCTGGTATAATTTATCGTAAATATACCAGATATCTGATCAATACCTCAGTACATATTCCTAAAGAGTTAAGCGATCGCTTGAATAGATATTTAAAACACCACAAAATCCCCAAAAATAAATTTATTGTAGAGGCGATCAAAAAAACCTTAGACGAGCAAGAAGATCGAACGAGTTGGCATCCTGATCTCCTTAATTGGCAAGGAGTCCCAGAATTTGAGGCGGGAGTCTAGATGAAGGATTGTTACCCCTTAGAGAGAACGTTATCTATTGTACGTTCTCGACACCACTGTTGTTTCTGACTATCTAAGAGGAGATCACCAAGTTAAAGAAAAACTAAGTACTATTTCTAAAACTTGGATTTACATTACCTCAGTGACTAAATTTGAGATTGAATACGGTTTGGTTAAGAAACCTGAATTACGAGCCAAGTTAGAAAAACCGTTGGCACTTCTCTATTCAGAAGTAGGAGACTTATCTTTTAATACGGAAGTGATTGAGGTAGCAGCAGAAATTAAACACAACCTTATTAGTAATGGATTTACTATTGGTACTGCGGACTTGATGATTGGAGCAATCGCTTTATATTACGAGCATACTGTAGTCACGAGTAATATAAAGCACTTTGAAAAGATTGTAGGATTAGAAATCGAAAATTGGAAAAACTGAAGTAGGTTATCTTGATTTTAGAATCAGGTGCTCATGCCGTTTTAAAGATAATTCTCTAATTAGGAAAGCTGATATTTAATCTATAATAGCTCCTCACTAATGGCAGAGATTTGAATTAAAAGCTAATAGTTAGATAAATTCTCTGCTCAAACATGGCAGATAACAGTAAGCTTGATAAATGGCGTATGTAGCAAAGAATCAATGGCAACAATCAACGATAATTATCTCAAATTAAAAGCAGGGTACTTATTCCCTGAAATTGCACGTCGAGTCAGTGCTTTTGCAGCCGATAATCCTAATGCTCCAATTATTAAGCTCGGTATTGGTGATGTCACCGAACCCTTACCTGCTGCCTGTCGCGATGCGATAATCAAGGCAACTCATGAAATGGGCGATCGCGCAACCTTTAAAGGTTATGGACCAGAACAAGGATATCTGTGGTTAAGAGACAAAATCGCCCAACATGACTTTCAAGCTCGCGGCTGTGAGATTGATGCGTCGGAAATCTTCATCTCAGATGGTTCTAAGTGCGATTGCGGTAATATCCTTGATATTTTTGGCAAGGATAATAAAATTGCTGTTACCGATCCTGTTTATCCTGTGTATGTCGATACAAACGTGATGGCAGGTCATACAGGGGAATCCCAAGATGGTAAGTACGAAGGTTTAGTTTATTTACCGATTACTGCGGACAATGATTTTACCGCCGAAATTCCTACCGAGAAAGTAGACCTAATCTATCTTTGTTTTCCTAACAATCCTACAGGTGCGACAGCAACCAAAGAACATCTGCAAGCCTGGGTGGATTACGCAAAACAGCATGGCTCATTAATTCTGTTTGATGCCGCTTATGAAGCCTTTATTACCGATCCCGATTTACCTCACTCGATTTATGAGATCGAAGGGGCAAAAGAATGTGCGATCGAATTTCGTTCGTTTTCCAAAAATGCAGGTTTCACAGGGACTCGTTGCGCCTTTACTGTAGTTCCCCAAAATCTAACGGGTAAGGCAAGTGATGGTTCTGACGTTAAGCTATGGCAACTATGGAATCGTCGTCAAGCCACTAAATTTAACGGCGTATCCTACATTGTACAAAGAGGTGCCGAGGCAGTTTATTCCGAGGCTGGACAGGCACAAACTAAAGAATTAATCAGCTTTTATCTCGAAAATGCCAAAATCATCCGCAAACAGCTAACCGCAGCAGGAATTAACGTATACGGTGGAAGCAATGCTCCCTATGTCTGGGTTAAAACTCCTAAAGGTTTGTCTAGCTGGGATTTCTTTGACAAATTGCTGTTGAACTGTAATGTAGTTGGCACACCAGGCTCTGGCTTTGGTGCCGCAGGGGAAGGGTATTTCCGTATTTCGGCATTCAACAGTCGGGAAAATGTTAACGAGGCAATGAAACGAATTACTGAAAAATTCAAAGTCTAGTTAATTGAACAATGGCGATCGCATATTACCATTTTAGTTAATAAGACTTTAGTTGATAAGGCGATCGTTTATTTACTAGCTAGTTAACCCCTACAGTTATGCTGTTTATTAGTCAAACGATTACCTGAGTTATCAGTATGATAGGCAGTTAGTTGAATTTCACCCGAATCGTTTATTCTAACTCCTCTAGCAGGTTGAATTTTACCTGAGCTAGTTATAACTGCGGGAGGAATTGTAGCGTCATTTATAGTACTTTGGTCACTTACAAAAATATTCAGCGAATTTAAAGGTAGATCTGGTGCGGGAAGTATTCCTCCTTTCCCATTAACTATTAGTCGGCTTTGAGCTGATATTTGCCGATAGTTGCTACAAACTTGAGCAATTGTTTGATCTGATTCAACTATATTAGTTGGTAATTCTGTTGCTCCTTCAATGGGGTTGGTATCGAGAGTCGTGATATCAACCGTTCCCTCAAAACCAAAAACGTCTGAACTAGCATTAATATCATTAGTTGAGTCGTTTAAAGGACGTTCTTCAATACCAAATATAGAATTGGCATTAATCGAAATATTGCCTCCTTGCCCCTGTTCAGCACTAGCAACAATATCATTATTACCATTAGGAAAAGCAATTACGAAGTTAGCATCGATATCAACAATACCTCCATTAGCATCGTTGAGAGCTTCCGCAGAAATAAAGTTATTACTTCTTAGAATTATGTTCTCAGCGATATCTAAGGTCACAGTCCCGCCAATGCCCGAAACTGTAAAAGCATTAATTTGATTATCTTGTCCTAGTTCGAGATTATCAGCCGTAATTAAAATATTCCCGCCATTGCCATCTCCCTGATTAGATGCTTGAATTACTGCACCATCATCTAAAAGAATTTTAGGGGCAGATAGTTGAGTATTACTGGCATTGCCCACTGAATTAGGGTCGTTATCACTAAAAATTCCCGTATTTTCTCCTGTAAAAGAAATTGATTCCGCAGCAGTTACCGAAATCAACCCAGGGTCACCCAAAGCTCCCGAAAATAAACCTGCTTGTACTTGTGCCGTATCGCTAAAAACAACTTCTTCGGCTTTAATCTCGATTGCTCCAACTTTTCCTGTCGCTGCAACTCCTTGAGCAGTTCCTATATTACTGCTAACAATACTTGTATTAGTTGCCGAAAACACATTGGCAACATCAATACTAATATTACCTGCATTACCTTGCCCTGAATTAGAAGTATTGACTACAGCATTATTACTAAGAGCAAGATTGGCAGCATTAATTTCAATATTGCCACCATTTCCGAAGCTATTGAGAATCGCAGTAGACCTAATAGCACTGGATACTTCCACTTCATCAATTGTTGCTGAAATGATTGCGTCTAAACCACTATCTAACTCGGGAATGACTAATAATCCAGTTCCATCAACAGACACTGTATCAGTCGCATTAATCGTAATGTCTCCTCCATTACCAAGAGCTGAAATTCCCGCCTCAATACTACTACCATCACTGATAAATAATGAACGAGTGTTAATAACAATATTCCCTGCATTAGCTTCTAGCAAAGCATCATCGACAATCCCCGTATTCGCTTCGCTGGTTATATTACTAGGGCTGATAGCAGTAGTTCCTGGTTTGCCAATGGTAATTAAATTGGCATTGATATTGATATCCCCTGCATTTCCTTGTCCTTCAGTGATTGTGGTACTAATTTGACCATTGCGGGAAAGAGCCAGATTTTGCGTATCAATGTTAATACTACCCGCATTCCCCACACCGCCAGAGGTGATATTACTGGCAATAGTACTAGGCAAAATCCCCGATGCATCAGCTACAGTGACATTACCAAATCCATCAATTGTAATTGTGTTGTCAATATCTAAATTAATGTCGCCACTATTTGCGATACCTGCAACTAAACTTTCAATCTGACTGCCATTAGTCAAGGTGAGATTTTGGGCGGTAAGATTAATTTCTCCTACATTTCCTGTTGCTCCCGCATTAATAAAGTTAAAGATACCACTTCTGCCAACACCGTTAATTCCATTTAAGATAATATCTCCTGAGGTATTGATCGTGATATTGCCCGTATTTCCATTGCTACTAGTAAAGCTATTTACAGTTCCACCATTATCTAGAGTGATATTGCGCGCATTAACTTCAATGTTGCCACTATTACCTTGACCGAAGCTAGAATTGCCGATTGTGGTCGATTGTTCTCCATTTGAGCCATCAATAATTAAATCTTCAGTTAAATTAATAACGATGTCTCCTGATTGAATATCTGGCATGTTAGTCTCAGACATATTATTGGCAAAAATAGTGCTGCCTGATAATATCGATAAATTTTGAGAGTTAATATTAACAAAACCTCCAGGCGCTCCCGATGCCCCAAGAGCAGAACTATTCGTCAAATTAAAATTTTTAATCGTATTGATAGCAAGCTTTCCTCCTACACCCTGATTCAAACTGACAACAGACAACAAAGATTGATTGTCAACAGTCAGAGAATTAGCAGTTACTTCAATATTTCCTGCATTATTGTTGGTTCCATTAGCATTTAGAAAAGAGTTATCGGTAACATTGATATTTCCAAGCGTATTAATCAGAATATCCCCAGCTTCCCCTGTTTCTAAATTGGCAGTAAATAATCCTGACTGATTATCAACAGTGAGAGAATTAGCAGTTACTTCAATATTTCCTGAGTTGCTGGTATTACCGCTAGTGTTAATTTGTGAACTGTTTGTCAAATCAACATTATTTGCTGCCTCAATCTTGACATTACCTGCAATACCTGAACCTGAATTGTTGGCGAATAATAAAGCTCCATCACTAATAGTCAAAGAGCTAGTTGTAATCTCAATATTTCCTGCATCAGCAACTGACTCGGAAAAGTTACTAGATATGATCGTCGCTAAATTTCCTTCACTAGCTAAAGATACAGAACCACGAGCTTTAATCTGAATATTGCCCGCATTTCCTTGTCCAGAATTACTCGTTGTAATCGCAGCGAGATCACCTATACTCAAACTACCAGTTTCAATATTTACATTACCTGCATTTCCTGTAGCGTTGGGAAAGACTCGATTGGAAATCGCAGTGATAAAGTTGTTCTCATTTTCAATTCCGCTAAGTTCAATTGATTCCGCAGCTAGTATATTAATTTCACTTCCTGGTGCATCCCCTAAAGTATTAGCTTCAATGCCAGAAAGATCTTGGAGGGTAATATTTCTCCCTACTATCTGAATCTCTCCACCGCCATTACCACTAGCATCAATTGTACTGGTTCCAGTTAAACCAATATCTTGAAAGCTAGGGATTTCTGAATAGTCAAAAGTAAAGCCATTTGCTACGGCAACGAGATTTACTTCACCCCCTGCAACACTACCAATCTCAAATCTACCACCAGCGGTTTTTAAAGTAGCATCCTCAAAATTAATATCTCCTCCGATAATTCCTAGGGTAGAGTTGGTATCAACTCTTAAAGCATCTTGAGTATCAATAATCTCACTGTCAACCAGTCTGACACCATTGCCATTGCCTCTGACAGTAATCTCCCCAGGGCGATCGCGAAAACTCAAACCGATGGGAGCATTGATGGTTAATAAAGGTGTGGTTTCTAAATCGGTGGCGCTGAATTCTCCCTTTTCAAACAAGATACTATCAGCAGTACTGCCATAAAATGAACCGCCAATGTCTAGTCGCGCACCTTCACCTAAGATAATTCCTGCGGGGTTGATTAAAAAAAGACTGGCACTACTATTAGCGCGAATCACTCCATCGATATTGGAGACATTATCACCTGTGACTCGACTGAAGATATTAGTAATATTATTGGCATTATTGAAAAAGGCTTCATTTCCCTTGGGCACTGAGAAATCTTGGAAGCTATGGAACAGATTCGCACCTCTGGTTTCTCCGCCAGTTATTTCCGCTACGTTATCATTGGTGTCTACTTGGGTATTTAATGTGCCATCGGAAGTAATCTGAGCGATCGCTATTTTACTAGCTATGTTAGAAAAAGTTAGAATCCAAATTAAGAGTTTAAATAGCTTGACAAAAGATAGTTTCATTCAGTGGTGATTTGGCAAATATTATGCTTAAACCCAGAAGATGATACCACTCTCATAATGTCTTATCGATATTTTTGATAATGTTTTTAGTTTTTATTATCAGTTTTGCCTAAGTTATTAATTTAGCTCAGGATATGTTGATTATTAGTTATCAAAACAAATAAAAACAAATAAAAACAAATAATTTAACTCGATTTTCGCTCATTTCTATCTATTAAGTTGTTTGATTCATCAGAAATGATAAAGAGCCCATGTTACTTAATATTGTCGTCATCAAACACCCTAATTTAATAGTGATGGTTGATGCTGGAATTACAGTTATTATTGGTGACATTTAAATTCAAAATCTGTCCAAATGATGATTGTTGAGATTTGTCAGTGGTATAACAATCAAGCCAATTCTAGCTGATATGGTAAAAGTAATTTGAATTGGGAAGCCGTGCATGAATTTATCTGATTTGGTATCCTTCCTTCAGCACAATACCTGTCTTAGCAACCTCTCTAACGAAATTCTAACTGCGATCGCCGAGAATCTTACCCCTCAAACTATTGCTGCCAACCAAATACTGATTACTGAAAATACTGAAGCACAGGGACTATATGTAGTTCAAACGGGAAAACTAACTAGTGATAGTAAACTAGAATCACGCCAAAGTAGTTTACTTGCAGGAACAGTACTCAATTTATATGCTCTGTTATTAAATCAGCTCACACAATATCAGGTTACAACCATTAGTGAAACTAAGGTCTGGTTTATTAATAGTTCAGAGTTCCAAAAAATAACTCAGCAATATCCTGAAATCACACAGGAATTTTCGCAACAGCTTGCGACCGAAGTCAAAGAATTATCAGCCCAATTATTATGGGAACAAGAACGCCAGCTAATCTTAAGACCCTATTTAGTTAGTAAAGCCAAGCGGGGTGTCATTGGCAAAAGTCGTTATGCCACTAGATTACGATCGCAGATTAAACAAGCTTCAAGTAGTAGGGAATCGGTATTATTATTTGGTGAACCTGGATTAGAAAAAGATAATCTCGCTTCCCTAATCCATTTTGGTTCAGCCACACGCCGTCAGCCAATTATTCAGGTAGATTGTGCCAAATTACAGACTAGCGGTGCTGAATTATTTGGTCGCAGTGGTGGGAAGCCAGGATTAATTGCCAGTCTGGGAACAGGAACTTTGATCTTGAACAATCTGCATCTGCTGCCAGCTCAACTAGTAACAGCGATCGCTAATTTGGTGGCAACCAATCAATATTTTACTGTAGAACGTCCTGGGGCAGACATTACTGAAGCCCAAACCTCTCAAGCTAGGATTATTATGATCTCCGAACAGACTGTAAAGGAGATCGACTCTGTGGTAGAAACTCTCATCAAAGTTCCACCCTTAAGGGTACGTAAAGCCGATATAGATGAGCAAATTAATTATTATCTCAATTTGATTGGACGTAATAAATGTCTGAAAAGAACTCACATAACTCCTGAAGCAGTCAGAAATCTTCAGGCATATGATTTTCCTAATAATTTGCGGGAACTAGAAAGCATTGTTGAGCGAGCCTTAACTCAACTCCAAGGTTGTGATGACATTACCGAAGAAGTAGTTTGGCAATCCCAGAGTAAAAAGAAACAGTACCGACTTAACTTACTAAATAAATATCCTCAACTCAGACATTTCTTGCGGAGCAAGTGGTTTCCCGACAGAATTAACTATGGCTTTACCTTGGGCTTTTTTAACCTGATCGTGTTGATTTTATTTATTGCACCCCAAAACCGTCAAGAAAATTTTGCCCTCAACTTATTCTGGGCATGGTGGTGGCCTTTAATTTTAATTGGATTTCCCTTGATCGGTAGGCTCTGGTGTGCAGTCTGTCCCTTTATGATTTATGGTGAAATTGCCCAAAAACTATCTTTAATTCTGGTTCCGCGATCGCTTAAAAAATGGCCACGACAGGCTGCCGACCATTGGGGTGGGTGGTTTCTATTTGGTCTGTTTGCCCTCATCTTACTCTGGGAAGAACTATGGAACCTGGAAAATACTGCTTATCTTTCTGCCTGCTTATTGCTCTTGATTACCGCTGGAGCAATCATTTTTTCCCTAATTTTTGAACGCCGCTTTTGGTGTCGCTATCTTTGTCCTATCGGCGGGATGAACGGTTTATTTGCCAAATTAGCAATGACAGAATTGCGAGCGCAACAGGGAACCTGCTCCGCAGAATGTACAACTTATCAGTGTTATAAAGGCGGGGCGGCTCAGGCAGAAGGACAAGAAACTAATGGCTGCCCTCTATATTCTCATCCTGCTCAGTTAACTGCTAACCGAGATTGTGTCTTATGTATGACCTGTCTCAAAGCCTGCCCTCATCGTTCAGTAGAGTTTAACTTGCGTCCCCCTGGAATTGAATTATGGACAACTCACACCCCTCGCAGTTATGAAGTTGCTCTACTGTTCCTTCTCTTAAACGTTATTTTTCTTCATCGTTTACCCGAAATCGCCACTCGATTGCACTTAGATTTAGACTTAGATAGATTTGACGTTCATGCTCTAGCATCCGTTATTATCTTGAGCATGCCGATTATTATGCCATTAGTGGCTCATGCCGTGAACAAACTAATTGGGAACTGGATTCATCAATACAAACCCCGCCAATTTGTCGAATTGGCTTATGGATATCTTCCTCTAGTATTAGCGGGGAACTTAGCTCATTACCTTGATCTCGGCTTGAGTGAGGGGGGCAGAATAATTCCTGTAACTATGGCAACGTTTGGCTTGAATCAAGTGAATTTACCTATCTTAGTTGCTCATCCCGCAGTGATTGCGTTTTTGCAGGGGACTGGCATCATTTTCGGTGCATTATTATCAATCTTGTTGACTCAGAAAATTGCCCGTCAGTCATTTAAGTATCTGCTATCGCAACATCTAGTTATAGTTTTGTTGGCATGTGGCATGTGGCAGGTAATTGTTGGCTATTAACTAACCACAAGCTATTTCCTAAGACCGCGCGATCGCCCTATTTTTCTATGCCGTTTGATTTTAAAGCGATCGTCAATAAAATTAGCCCCAGGGGGGAAATTACTGTTACCGATGCTTATTTAAAGTCATCTCATCAGCGTTTTTAGTTACTTTTCAGCGCTAATGAGTAAATCTCTTGATATTGTTGAATAATCTGTTTAAGATCATAATCTTTGATTTTTTCCTGAGCTTTTTGTGTCATCAATGCTGAGCGCTCAGGGTTTTCAACTACCTGTATGATCGCTTGAGCTAAAGCATCAGTATCTCCCAAATCGACTAACGCACCACAGCCGTCTTCTAATAGATCTTGAATACCACGAATATTTGAACCAATTACGGGAGTAGCCAGGCACATCGCTTCCATAATGCTGCGGGGTAAACCTTCTTGTTGAGAAACTAGTACCACTGCGTCCGCTGTCTGAATTAAAGCAGGTATATCTCGGCGATAGCCAAGAAAATGTACTTGTTTAGCTATACCTAGCTGTTGGGCTAATTTTTCCATCGCAGATTTAATTTTACCTGACCCTGCCAAAGCCAGATGGACTTGGGGATGATGTATCTTAGCTAAAGCGTGGAGTAGATCTCGATGTCGTTTGCGAGGAGTGAACTCAGCTATAGAGAGTAAAAGAGTATCTGAGACGGATAAGTATAACTCCTGGCGTATTTGTTCTACGTCTGCGGTGTCAACCTGGCGGGAGGCATAATAGTTGGTATCAACCCCAATACCGCGGGTGTAGCAGATTCTCTCCACTGGCAGAAAATTATACTTTGTAGCTGCCGCTTCATCTTCCCGATTAATTACTACTAAATAATCAGTCCAAGCACCAGCCAACTTTTCTAAACTTAGAAAGATTAGATTTTTAATCGCACTCCCGCCACGATAGAAATGGAAACCATGAGCCGTATAAACAATCTTGGTTTTTTGATCGTTTTTCAAGGCATAGCGAGTGACAAAAGCCGCAATGGGAGTATGGACATGAACTAGATCGTAACCCTCTTGATTAACTACTTCCTGAACACGAGAGACTCCTGCAAACAGATTTCTCGGATCGAAGACATTACGCGACCACTGGATATCATAAAGGCGATCGCATGCGGCAGCACATTCTTGATCTTGGGATATTTCTTGTGCCATACCGTCAACCTGCCAGCCTAGTTCTCGGAAGTGTTTGATCAAAGGCAGTAAAAAACTGCGAATGGTAATGGGAACTGTGGTGACAACTAACAGTTTAGGCATTATTGATATCGATATCTATAGTAATTTTTAGTTATTTGAAGTTTATCTTGGTTAAATGCAGTCAGAGAGAAGTGCAATACACAATCCAAGTCAACAGAATATATCTTACTTTTGGTTTTATATTTACTTTCACCTCTCTACTTATTAATTCTTGAAACAGTTAAAAAGATTCAGATTGATAGCAAGCTACTATATGTCTTGAAGTTTTCCTGAAAGTATAGTCACTTTACTAGATTATGGTAGATAGTCATCTAGCAACAAAGCGTTTTCGACAGCTACAAAATCAGCTACGAGAATGGACAAGATCCCCTGAAGAGGGTCAACTTTGGCAAAGTGTGGATATTTTCGATCAGGATGACTATGATATTTTAGTAGTTCCTTCCTTTAGCGTCGATCAAGAAGTAGGAGATAAGGTAGCAGGTTTTTTACACTACGAAGAAAGACTGCTGTTTTCTTTAATCCGACTCCGCAATCCTTTAACTAGGGTAATCTACATTACTGCTTTGCCTCTCTGCCCAATTGTTATTGACTACTATCTACAGCTATTACCTGGCATTCCTTTTTCCCATGCACGCGATCGCCTACTACTAGTTAGTACCTACGATGGTTCTCTAAAACCTCTCACCCAAAAGATTTTAGACCGTCCACGACTAGTAGCAAAGATTCGTCGAGCCTTGCGTCCCAATAAGTCCTACATGGTTTGTTATAACTCTACAGAGTTAGAGCAACAGCTATCTTTAGAATTGGGAATTCCCCTCCTAGCGGCATCTCCTGAAGTACTTATGTGGGGTTCCAAAAGTGGTAGTCGGCGTATTTTCGCTGAAGCAGGGATTCCTCATCCTGACGGGAGCTACACTGTCAGAAACGTTAAAGACTTGATCGAAGAATTATGGCAACTGTGGCAGCGACAGCCAAATTTACAACGAATCGTAGTTAAGCTCAATGAAGGTTTTTCGGGGGAAGGGAATGCTTTATTAGATCTTAGACCCATTAAAGATTATGCTCTCACGCAAGGTAAGGAGGTGGAAACTAAAGCTGTACTGAGCAAACAACTGGAAAAAATGAGTTTTCAGGGAGCAGGGGAAACCTGGACGACTTTTGCGGCACGTATTCCCGAATTAGGAGCTATTGTTGAGGCTTTTGTTGAGGGAGAAGTAAAAAGATCTCCTAGTGTCCAGGGTTATATTAGACCTTCGGGGGAAGTGGAAATTGTCTCGACCCACGATCAGATTTTGGGTGGTGCCGATGGACAGGTGTATGAAGGATGCTATTTTCCTGCGGATGCTGACTATCGTTACGAATTGCAAGAGTTAGGCTTGAAAGTAGGAGAAGTCTTAGCCGCTAAAGGTGCGATCGAGCGTTATAGTGTAGATTTCATTACGGTACAAGATGCCGAATCTAAGCAATGGGATATTCAAGCGATCGAAATTAATCTACGCAAGGGAGGGACAACTCACCCCTTTATGACCCTCAGACTCCTTACTAATGGCACATTTGATTACGATACAGGAAAATTTTTCAGCCAACAAAATCAAGAGAAATATTATATTTCCACGGATAATTTGCAAAAAGAGCAGTATCGGGGGTTATTACCCAACGATTTGATGGACATTATTGCCCAAGAAAGGTTGCATTTTGATAGCAGCAGTCGAACTGGCACGGTGTTTCATCTTATGGGTGCATTATCAGAATTTGGTAAACTTGGCTTGACTAGTATTGGTAATTCTTTAGAAGAAGCACAGGAAATTTATAATCGAGTGGAAACCGTCTTAGATCGCGCAACTACCCCCATTTTGGCGGTAAAAGATACTCAAGATACTCCGTTAGCTTTACCGATCAACTGGAGTAGTAATCAGTAAATATTCTTCACTCAAGTTGCTTGGGCAATTTTAAAAATCTAAGTCTTAATTTTTGATTATGCTACCTCAATCTGTCGCTGGCACTCGATTACTCTTGGTTGCTTGATTTTGTTTTGGCTCTAGAAATAGTTCGGTATCAGAAGCAAGATAAAAAACTATCTATTGATAATTGACATCAATTAAAATAAATTTAGTTTCTTAGAGAGTAAGTTTATGATTGCACTACAGCCTCTAGTTTCGGAATTCACCGTTGTTGGCAAATTAGAAGACATTCTTGTTAGTTCTAAAGGTCGAGTCAAACATCTTTATCTATCTGCTGCGGAAAAAGACTACTCAATTGAAGTAGCTAAGTCAGATCAAACTAATCTCAGTCAAGAGCTACAGCAAGGATGTTATTTGAAGGTGTCAGGGATGAAAAAGTATGAACTCCACCAAGAACAGCTTAAATATAAAGCCTATAGAATCGAGTTGATTGACCAGAAACAACCAGCTAAATCAAAAATTGCGGTCACGAATGCTCCATCTAAAATCTTGATTTGTCAGGGTTCTAGCTGTCGTCAGCAGGGTAGCGCAAAAGCCTGTGAACTGCTGAAAGCTGAATTACAGACCCAAGGCATAGCAGATCGAGTAGACATCAAAATCACTGGCTGCATCAAGCAATGCAAGCAGGCTCCTAATCTAGTGATTATGCCAGAGAGAAATTGCTACAGTAAAGTGCATTCTGCTCAAATACCAAAGATAATTGCTAAACACTTTTCGGCATAAATCAATCTATTATCAATGCAAATGCCACTAGGTTGATCGCTTCAAAATCTGTATAATTACATTAAATTAATAATAATAGTTAAGATTCAAAAACTATAAACTATTAGCGAATCCCTCAAATACAGTGGAAAATGGCTAAATTTTGGCGCAATCACTATCGGTTTCCGAAAATACTTTTAGCAAGAGGCGATCGCAATCAAGAACGAACTAAAAGCAATATAGCGAATGTAGCTTTATCTCAAATCAGTCTTTTAGGAAGTGTAACCATTTGGTGCTTAGCTTGTAGCCCTTTAGCCGCGCAAATTACCACTGATGGAACCCTGGAAACAGAAGTAACTACTAGTGATAACGTCACGGAAATTACGGGAGGTACCACAGCCAACAATAATTTATTCCATAGTTTTCAAGACTTTTCTGTTGAAACTAATAACACCGCTTTTTTCAATAATGCGGCGGATATTGATAATATTATTAGTCGAGTTACTGGCAATAATCTTTCTAATATTGATGGCTTAATTAAGGCTAATGGCAGTGCTAATTTAATTTTGATTAATCCTCAAGGAATTAACTTCGGCGACAATGCTTCGTTAGATATTGGAGGTTCCTTTTTAGGAAGTACTGCCGAAAGCGTAATTTTTGATGATGGCACTGTCTTGAATACAGATTTAAATAGCCCGCCGCTACTGACGGTTAGCACTCCTGTGGGATTGCAGTTGGGTCAAAATTCAGCACCCATTCAAGTTTCGGGAATTGCGAATTCCGCTGTCGGTTTAGATGTGAATCCAGGAAATACCTTGGCTTTAGTGGGTAACGACATTGCTTTTGATGGAGGAATGATAATAGCCGAATCTGGCAGGATTGATTTGGGTAGCGTTGCCGAGGGACAAGTCAGCATTACAGAGATTGATGCAGGCTGGCAATTGGGATATGAAAGCGTAACTCAATTTGCTGATATTCAATTATTAGACGCTTCATTACTTAACCCAAACTTGATTGATAACTCCACTGGTGGCATCCAACTACAGGGAGATAATATTATCCTAGAGCGATCGCAAATAGCAGCTCAAACCCTGGGAAATGCTACTGGGGGAAACATTAATGTTGAGGCAAAAAATGCTTTATCTTTATTAGGCACAACCCCCAGTGGTGCCAGCAGTTCACAGATATCCAACGACATAGGTGTTGACGCTAGTGGTCAAGGTGGCACCATCGAGATCACCACAGAAAAACTAATAATTGAACCTCAATCCTTCATCGGTAGCACAGCTTTTGGTTCAGGTAGCGCAGGAGACATTAGCATTGCCGCAAGGGAGATTGACATTACGGGAACGGGATTTCTGGAATTTCAGCAGCAATACCAGAGTAATGCCTTCAATGGTACCCTCCAGGCTGGCGATCGCAATACGGGAATTTTTGCAGGAACTGCAACCACGGGTCAGGCAGGAAACATCTCAATTGACAGTAATTCTCTAAGTCTTACTGAAGGTGCAATTATCTTCAACCCTGTTTTTACCTCAGGTAAGGGTGGTGATATCAATATTGCCGCTAAAGATATTGTCGTGCAGGCTTCAGCTTTGCAAATTGGGGGCGGACTAGCTAGTATTGGTAGCGCATTTGTAGGAGACATAAATATTGGGACAGAGCGGCTGCAAGTTAGTGATGGAGCCAACATTATTAACTTGACATTTGGTGATGCTGCGGGGGGCAATATCAACGTCATTGCTGAAGACTCTATCAACCTGAGAAATAGCCCTCCTGAAAGCATTGTGTCTACGGGAATTCTCACTAACAGTACCATTGGTTCAGGCAAGGGAGGAGATATTAGCATCCAAGCTAATACGATCACGATAGATAATGCCGGGATTTTGAGTAATTCTGGGGCGCTACTGCCACCTAATGGGCGGCTTATTCCAGTTGGCGGTTCAGGGGGCAATATAAATATCCAAGCAGATGAGAGTATTGAAGCATCAGGTATTCTCGTTAGTCCGATAGATCCCAATTTAGTTATTGGTGCTGGCATTGGTACATCTACCTTTAGCGCTTCTAATGGTGGAGATTTAACGGTTTCCACTGGGAAGCTGATTATTCGTGATGGAGCTTCTTTTGCTTCAGCAGCCTTTGGTCAAGGAGATGGGGGAGAATTAACGATCAACGCTACTGATTCAGTTGAGCTGATTGGAACAAGCAGTTTTCCTGATACGCTCCAAATTGGTTTATTAGCTACTTCTATCAATATGGATGTATCCAGTGAGGTTAGCGGAAACTCGGGTAATATTAGCATCACAACTCCAGAGTTGGTGGTAATCGATGGTGCTACAGTTGATGTACAGAGTTTTGGCACAGGCAAGGCAGGAAATTTATCAATCATTGCCGATTCAATTCTGCTGAGCAATCTGGGAAATCTATCTGCTAGTACTATATCTGGCGAAGGTGGAGATATTGAGATCACGACCAACACCCTCAATCTTAATCGTGGGTTGATCAATGCTTCCGTATTTGGCTCGGGAACAAGTGGCAACATTGAAATTGAAGCCCGAGACTTTGCAGAAGTTACTGGATCTGGGTTTGAATTTTTGCAGGCATTATTTTTTGACCCCAGCTTTCTCAGTGCTGAATCTCTAGCTAATATCGATGCCGATCAAGTTAATCAGGGCATTCTCGCCGTTAGTACAGGTAGTGGTCAAGCAGGGGAGATTAGGATCACAACTCCTAATTTACAGCTTCAAAATGGCGCGTTGATTGCTACGGCAGCGGCAGGAGATGGAAAGGCTGGCTTAACTGAATTTAATATTGACCAAGTTTTGACCTTAGATGCTTCGATCATATCTGCTAGCACATTATTTGCTGGTCAAGGAGGAGATATTCTAATCGATGCTAACCAGCTAGAAATTTTACGAGGATCACAATTAACCGCAGCTACCCTGGGTTCAGGAGATGGTGGAAGCGTTATTGTCAACGCTAGTGAATCCGTTACCGTCACTGGAGCATCAAATAACAATATTTTGCTCAGTAGTATCGGCGTGGGAGCGCAGCCACTACCAACTACTACAGGAAATGGCGGAGATTTGACGATTAACACTGCTAATCTTAGTCTCGATGATCGAGGAACCATATCTGTTGGCTCTATAGGCACGGGAAATGCAGGAAGTCTCACGGTGGATGCAGATTCTATCGCACTTGATAATCAAAGTGCGATCGCGGCTAATACTCAGGCTGGGGGTGGTAATATCTTCCTCAATGCAGACAATATATTCTGGCGAGGTGGTAGTATCACCACCGCAACCGCAGCAGGTACAGGCAATGGGGGTAATATTACCATTAATGCTGATAATCTCGTCGCGCTAGAAGCTAGTCAGCTTACAGCTGATGCCTTTCAAGGTAAGGGAGGCAACATCTCCATTATCACTCAGGGATTATTTATTTGTGGTGATTGTCAAATTAGTGCTAGTTCTAGTTTAGGGGTCGATGGAGTGGTAGACATTGAAACTCTAGAACCCACTACGTTTGATACCTTAGATGTACCCCAACAGCCAACTCAAGCTCAAGAAACAGTCGCCGTAGCCTGTCCCTCAGAAAAAGGAGCTAGCAACAGCCAATTAACTATTACTGGTAGAGGAGGGTTGCCCAACCGTCCCCAAGAACTTCTGACTGCACAATCGATTATCGAATTTGAGGATTCGACGAGTCAAACTACGGAACCTGAGCGATCGCCTAATACCAGTCAGACTCTGCCTCCTCCTGCACGTAATTGGTATCGAGATGCTCAGGGTACTGTTATTCTTACCGCGCAAGCAGTGGTTAGTTCAACCATAAATTCTGCTAACAATGCTATTGATTGCAATCTCCGTTAGCTCCCTAGCTTAGTTTGCTTTGAACAGCAAATAGATTAAAGTTTTCTGGCAACGATGATGATGATTCTGCTATACATAATCAGAAACTAACTTCTGAAAAATTGATGAGCGAGATTTTATATGATGAAATACCAGTAGTGGATCTAGCGGACTTTGCCTCCCAGGAATCAACCAGGAGGGAAAAGTTTGTTCAAACTCTTGGTCATGCATTTAATAACATCGGATTTGTGGCAGTTAAAAATCATGGCTTGTCTGATGCCATTACGCAGCCGCTATATAATGCTGTCAAAGATTTTTTTGCCCTACCTGAAGCTACTAAATTAACCTATGAAATCAAAGGGATTGGTGGACAGAGAGGCTACACCGCGAAAGGGAAAGAACATGCCAAAGGGAGAAACGTTGGCGACTTAAAAGAGTTCTATCATCTGGGACAACCCCTAGCTGAAGCAGAGCTAATCCCCTTGGGATATCCCCAGAATATATTCCCCCAGGAAGTACCCGAATTTGAAAGTGCCACAGTCGCGGCATACCGTATTCTGGAAACAGCAGGTATGCAAATATTGAGAGCGATCGCTCTTTATCTCAAGCTTGACGAATTTTACTTTGATGAGCAGGTAAAGCGAGGTAACAGTATCTTGCGCCCAATTCATTATTTCCCCTTAGCCAATTCGGAACATATTCCCGAAAATGCGGTAAGAGCTGCTGCCCACGGTGATATTAACCTGATTACGTTGCTGATGGGAGCTAGTGCTGCGGGATTGGAGATCTTGCGTCATGATGGCAAATGGATTCCCGTCACGGCTTTACCGAATCAGATTGTGGTTAACGTTGGTGATATGTTGTCCAGACTGACCAACAACAAACTTAAATCTACTATTCATCGAGTAGTTAATCCTCCAGCCGCGTTGAATCATACTTCTCGCTATTCAATTCCTTTCTTTTTGCATCCAATCTCCACTATGGATCTTAGTTGTTTAGCTTCCTGCATTGATGCAGAACATCCCAAACAATTCGAGGATATTACCGCAGGAGAATTTCTGACACAGCGGCTCAGAGAAATCGGTTTGATTGCCTGATTTTCTCAGATGAGGACAAAATGTTGGCTTGATTAAACAGCTTAGTCTGAAATGGTAGAGCAGTTTTCAGAAATCAGATAGGAAATCATCGAGATATCTGTCTGATTATTGATAGCGATCGCTATTAGTCTTCTTGACTTTCCGAGAAAATTGCTTGCTCTTGCTCAATAAATTTAGATACTGTTACCGTCAACTTTGCCATTAAGGCGATCGCCCTGACCTAGAAAGCGAAAAGCTAAAATTAATTATCTCCAAAAGACAATATAGTACTTTACAGACAGATTGTCTACGAAAGAAGTACAAATCTATGGATAAATTTGATAGTCTCAAAGCATTTACCACAGTTGTCGAAGAAGGGGGCTTTGCAGCGGCGGCACGAAAATTACAACTCTCTCGCTCAGCGGTCAATAAATTGGTGATTAATCTGGAAAATCAACTAGGGGTGCAGTTGTTTTACCGTACAACTCGTAAAGTTACACCCACAGATAATGGTCGTGCTTTTTATGATCGCTGTCTTGATATTCTGAGCAGTCTTGAAGAAGCGGAATTAGCCGTATCGCAACAAAATCAACAACCTAGAGGAATACTGAAAATAAATGCACCGATGTCTTTTGGCATCTCTTTTTTAGGTGCAAAAGTAGCTGAGTTTATGATTCGTTACCCAGATATTAAAATTCAATTGACTTTAGAAGATCGTTTAATCGATGCGATCGCGGAGGGGTACGATCTGACAATTCGGATTGGCTCACAACCCCAGTCCCCTAAATTAGTCGTTGATCATATTAAGACCCTAACTCGGATCATTTGTGCTGCGCCGAGTTATCTAGAAGCGCGAGGAATCCCTCAAAATACTGATGATTTGAAGCATCATGATTTGCTGCACTATGGCTATCTTGCTAATGGCTATCAATGGACGCTTATCAAAGATGGATCACAGAAGAAAATAAATATCAAAGGTATTTTTTGTTCTAACAATGGAGAAATTTTACGAGACGCTGCGATCAAAGGATTGGGTATTGTATTGCTACCAGAATTTATTATTCAAACAGCACTAGAGCAAGGCGATTTGCAAGTTATATTGCCTGACTATCAAGCACTAGATTTGAATTTATGTATGATTTACCCCGTAAATCGTCATCTCTCTACTAAAATTCAGTTATTTACTCAATTTCTAAAAGAGTGTTTCAATAAATATGAGTAGCGAAATCATCAATTAGTAGCTTTTTATAGAGTGAATTAGCCGACTCAAGTTAATGCAAAACAATCATTTGGTAAGATTAACCTGATCTGGTTATTTACAGCGATCGCGCAATGGGGAGCAAAAAAACGATTGAAATTAAGGTTAGCAATTTTCGAGCTTGGCGAACAACGTTGCTGATTTTTTCGAGAATTGGGAATGAAAATGTAGTTGCCTAGTAAAACAAATACTTAGACAAATCTTAAATGAGTTGGCAATAGATTTAAACATCTCTTTCAAGAGATATTGCCAGCCTAAGCAATTTAAGCATAAATTTATCTTGAACGTATCGAAATGATTAAAGAATAATCTTAAAGAAATCTAAATAGATCATATGATTATTTCCGATCTAGGTTGCTAACTCTTAAATTTGCGTCATTATTGATCGTGATATTTGCTTCAAGGCTTATTTTTTTATTGACTTTATGGAATCAATCTTTTTGGCGGTGGAACCCAGTGTAGCCGAGGTTTCAATCAAAGGAAATCTGGAACAATTTTTGATAGTTTTATCTGTATCCTTGAGTGTTGCTACAATTTCGCGCATATTCAGCTGGTTTCGGCAAATTCCCTATACGCTGCTGCTAGTAATTGTCGGACTTGGCTTAGCTTTTGTCGATATTCGCTTGGTCAATTTATCTCCAGAACTGATTCTCGAAATTTTTCTACCGCCATTACTGTTTGAAGCGGCATGGAACATTCGTTGGCGAAGTCTCAAGGATAGTCTCATCCCCGTAAGTTTATTTGCCATTGTGGGGGTAATTATTTCTGTAGTCGGCGTCGCTTTTCCCTTAAGCTATTTTACCGATTTATCCCTAGCAACTGCGTTGTTAGTCGGAGCTAGTCTGTCTGCTACCGATCCTGTTTCGGTGGTGGCATTGTTTAGAGAATTAGGTGCCAGCAAACGTTTAACTATTCTCATGGAGGGAGAAAGCCTATTTAACGATGGGGTTGCTGTAGTGGCTTTTTTATTGCTGGTTAATATTCCTTTGGGTAGTGGAGATTTTGGTGTTTCACTGATTACGATTAAGTTTTTGACCTTTGTGGGAATTGGCTTAGGCATTGGGAGTTTGATTGGATTTGGCATTTCTTATCTAACTCAGAGATTTGATTTACCCCTAGTCGAACAATCATTGACTTTAGTCTCCGCATATGGGACTTATTTAATCACTGAAGAATTGGGTGGTTCGGGTGTAATTGGCGTGGTTACGGTGGGAATTATCCTCGGTAACTTTGGTTCTCGGATTGGCATGAACCCCCGTACTCGGCTGCTAGTATCAGAATTTTGGGACTTTTTAGCATTTTTCGTCAACTCAATTGTGTTTTTGCTAATCGGTGACCAAATAAACTTTACCAGTCTTAGAAACAACTTTGATCTAATTGTAGTGGCGATCATCGCAGTTTTAGTTACTAGAGCTATTGTGATCTTTGGCTTGGGCAACCTGAGCAATCTATTCAGTCAAACCAAAACTAATCTCAGAGAGCAAACGGTTCTATGGTGGGGCGGTTTGAGGGGATCAGTTTCCATCGCCGTAGCCTTAAGTGTGCCAGTAGTGTTAACGGGTAGACAAGAAATTATTGACACAGTTTTTGGGGTAGTATTGTTTACTTTACTGGTTCAAGGATTAAGCACCAAATGGTTATTAAGTACCCTCAACTTAATTGGCGATCAGCCTTTACGTCAGGAGTACTCTGAGTTGTTGGCGCGCAAAGTAGCGATGGCTCGGGTACTCGATTATCTTGACAGTAATGAATTAGCCTCCGAGATCGATCCTGAATACTATCGCTATCAACAGGGACTAGTCAAAGGACAGTTACAGAGTATTGAAGAAAAAATTAATTCCATGCAGCGGGAGCATGATAACCTGCGCTCACTCACTATGGAACAATTAAACGAACAACTTTTGGATATTGAAGCCGATACCTATGCCGAATTTATTCGAGCAGGCAAACTTAATGAAAATCTCTCTCCTGTTCTGCAAGAGATCATGGCTAAAGCAGGTGATACCTGATACTGTTTCAGATTTGAAAATCGGCAATGCTTAAATTAACAGAGTGAGTCCAAAAGCGGGATATGTGGGGAAAAATTTCCCCCTGTCACGAATTCCCCATCATTCTCACCTCAGTTTCTATATTTAGCTAAAATCTAATTATTGTCCGTATATACAAGAATTTAGGCATGGCAGCTAAGAATGTTTTAGGTGGAGAGTTAAAGGTCTGTTGTACATCTCCCATGACAGGATTTTATCGCACTGGCGTCTGTGACACAGGACCAGAAGACCGTGGAGTTCACATCGTTTGTGCTGAAGTGACTGCTAAATTTTTAGCCTTTAGTAAAGAGAAAGGTAATGACCTGAGTACGCCCATGCCCATGTATAATTTTCCTGGTTTAAAGCCTGGTGATTGCTGGTGTCTTTGCGCTCTCCGCTGGAAAGAAGCACTTGATGCAGGTTATGCACCACCAATAAACTTAGAAGCTACTCATGAAGCAATGCTAGATTTTATTCCCCTAGAAGTTCTAAAAGAGCATTCCCTCGAATTCAACACCTAATCAGTATAAGTATATTTAGAAGGGAAACATTAGAGTTGGTATGGGACAGGATACTGAATCTTACGCAGACAAGTATTTTGTTTCTCAACATTTGCCAAAAACATATTTATTGAAGATCTATTAAAGAATGATGTTCAGCGATCGCCTTGAAAGTCTTTTAGGGTTGCGATCGCATTTTATAATTAAAAATAAATCGACAGAATTTTACGGGTGAATTGAGCCATCAGGTAAGGTTGCCCCAGTAAGTTTAACTGCGGTTATTTTAACCATGATTTTATTGTTAAACCCAACTTTGGCACCACTTAAGTCGGCACCGCTGAGGTCTGAACCACTAAGATCTGCTCCAATTAGGTTAGCATCACGCAAGTTAGCATTACGCAAGTTGGCTTGGAGTAAATTAGCTCCTTTAAGATTTGCTCCCTGAAGATTTGCTTCTTCTAAAATAATTTTATGTAAAAATGTATCGCTTAAGTCGGCATAAGAAAGGTTCGCTTGAGATAAGTCTCTACCAGAAAAATCTTTTTCTTTAAAGTTAGACCTACTTAAATCAGCTCCTCTAAGATCTTTACTATAGGGTCTTTGATAGTTGTTATTACTTTGACGACTTGAACCATAGCTAGCGCCAGATTCGCGAAAATCTCTGTAACCGTCTCTTCCTCTATTTTGACTTGAACTATTAGATGCAGAATAATAGTCTCGATAGTTCCAGTGGCGAGTTTGTTCATAGTGGGGGCGAGAGTATTGCTGATGTCGTCGGTTGTTACCCTCTGTATAATGAGTCCGATAATTAGAAGAGCGATCGCTAGAGCGACGATTTTCTCTAGCAGATTTGTTTTCTGACGGTCTGCTCTGAGAATAGGTTCGGCGATCGCTGTAAGGCGAATTACGAGAATCACTTGGCGGGTGAGTCCGTTTTTGACCAGAAACAGGTTTGTAATTACGGTGATACGAGCGGAGAGAATCCCGTGCTTCGTTGATTTGCTGTAGCTTAGCTACAGACTTTTGAATCAATCTTTCATTTTCTTGGGGAACTCGGTCAGGATGCCAGATAAACACCAAGTCTTTATACGCCTGGTTAACTTCTTCTAAAGATGCGCCTGGTTCTAATCCCAAGACTTTATAGTGTTGTTCTAGGTTTTGAATCACTATGGCAATCCTTCCTTTAACTGTATTCCTCTGTTGTACTCAAACAATTAAGCAGCAATAGTGCCTAAAATTACTAATTAACCTTAATTTTAGAATACTTAATTTTCAGAATAGAGCAGTCTAATAACTCTTCATTATTATAATGATAAATATATCTAATGTAAGTTTCTTATTTAATTTGTTTACAAATTCATTTTTATAATTAATTTGCAACGAAATTAGAATGGCTCTCAAGGAAGCAAAATTAACTACTAATTTTAAAGCATAGATTTATCATAACTGCAAAAACAACCTTGAAAATGATTCACGAAAGAACGCCATTAACCATCACTAAATGGAGCATAGCGGATTTGAACCGCTGACATCTTGCATGCCATGCAAGCACTCTACCAACTGAGCTAATGCCCCAATACTCTAGATAATACTACCATAAACAATAAGCTAAGTCTGGGAAAACATAGTTAACTAAGACGGCTCAAACAGTTCCCAATGATAAAATAAACAACTAGCATCGCAGCGGCAGATACCCCGACCAATGTTCCCGCAAGCATGAGCGAAAATTCCTGCCTTTCTAAAGCCGATTGCATTAGGTGCAGAGACCAGGCTACTAATGCAACATCTAATATGAGAATCGGAATCAACATACTTTACGAAATGTAAAAACATTTTCATTTTAATACATAATTTTTAAGTTTTTGATGGAGAATAAATAATTTAAGCTTTGCTAAAGATTATTTGTACTAGATAATTCTTACTGGTACTTTTCGCTCTTGAAGATAAGCTTTAATCTCGTTAACACTTAACTGTCCAAAATGTAATAACGAAGCAAGCAAAGCCGCTTCAGCTTTACCCTGATCTAAAGCTTCATATATATGCTGACAGTTTCCAGCGCCGCCAGACGCAATGATAGGAATTTCTACTAATTCCGCAATTTTACGAGTTAGCTCTAAATCGTAGCCATTCTGGGTTCCATCCGCATCCATACTAGTTACTAATAATTCTCCAGCTCCTCTCTTCGCCATTTCTTTTGCCCAAAAGATGGCATCTATTCCTGTATTTTTTCTGCCGCCACGGACATAAACGTCCCAACCAGGATTATTAACAGTACTGCGTTTGCGGGCATCAATTGCCACGACAATGCATTGTTTCCCAAAGCGATCGCTGGCGCGGTTAATGAGATTTGGATCGCGAACAGCCGCAGAATTTATACTGACTTTATCAGCCCCAGCACGTAACAAAATTTTAATATTTTCTAATGATTGAATACCACCGCCAACGGTGAGGGGAATAAAAACTTGTTCTGCTGTTCGATACACCACATCAACAATTGTCCCACGATCTTCATGAGTAGCAGTAATATCTAGAAATACCAGCTCATCTGCTCCCGCATCATTGTAAACTTTTGCCAGTTCTACAGGATCTCCTGCATCTCTCAGATCGACAAAATTAACTCCTTTTACTACTCTCCCCGCATTGACATCAAGACAAGGCAATATTCTTTTAGCAAGCATATTCAAATTTATAGTTATTCAGCAAAATGCATTTCTCATTAGAAACTAAATTTAGATAGACAGAATCTAGAAAACCCCAACTCTGATCTAGCAATCTATTAAATTATGTTAAGCATTAAATTAGATAATTGACTGTAAAAAGATTACCAATTGCAGCAAAATTATACTCAGTTATTATTGAACCTATCAATAACAGCCATGCTTAAATACATGACAAACTAGCAAACTAAAAATCAATCAAAAAAAAAGATGACACTAGCATTTATTACTAGCATCATCTACAAAACTATTGAAAGATAATTAATCCTATTTTAATCATGTCCCATAATTAAAAAAGTCTGAAATCAATTCAACTAATTATGGTTTAATAGCGGTTTTGATTAGGCTTGTAAACAATGAAACTGACAGTCTGACATTGTTTAATATTGTCAAAGCCAACAACGCGAATATAGCAATCAGAGTATTCAGAACGACATTCACGAACTTCATTTAATACGTCCTGAGAACTACGAGCATCAAATAAAGGTAGTTTCCAGAGAGTCCAGTGGTGAAGCTGAGGAGTAGGATCTTTTTCAAATTCTACGCCAGGAATATAGCCTTGATCGATCATAAAATCAATTTGTTTAGCGATTTGCTGATCGGTTAAAGGGGGTAAATATGAAAGGGTTTCGTAACGACGCTCTTTAGGCAATGTTTTCATGTTTTTCTCTGTGTATAGATTTTAATCAGAATCTTCCATTTCCTTGGAAGTTTCAGAAACATCTGGATTCAAAACTTCATCAGATGTACGGGTAAGACGCTCCAAAAGAGTACGACGATGTGCCAAATTATCTGACTTTATTCCTGACGCAACCATCTCAGGTAAAAATTCTAACGTTTGCTCAGCAATGTCATCGCGAACGATCATAATTCGCATGGCTAGCTCTTTACCTCTCGGTTCCGACATAATCTCTTCTAAATAGGCTTCTGCATCGCGCAACTTGCCCCCTGATGAGTACTGCCTTAACCAGATAGATTCACTGGGATTTGTTTCAGCTAATTGAACAATAACCAGCTGTACAGCTTTATAAGTTAGATAATTTTGGACAACTTTTGCCGTATCTTTTGCAATATCTTTGGGTTGCATTTAGTTCAGGATAGTTATTCTGGAATCTAAAAAATGGCTTATTTTTTTACCTATTCTGAATTCCAGACTTAACTAATTGCTGTTCACAAGTAACTATTCTCTAAATCTAAAGAGTATCTACAGCATCGAACTCAAACTTGATCTCTTTCCAGAGTTCACAAGCTGCTGCCAATTCGGGACTCCAGCGGCATGCTTCGCGGATAACGTCATTACCTTCACGAGCTAAAGAACGTCCTTCATTACGAGCTTGAACACAAGCTTCTAAAGCTACACGGTTAGCAGTTGCACCAGGAGCATTACCCCAAGGGTGACCTAATGTACCACCACCAAATTGTAGGCAAGAATCATCACCAAAGATTTCTACCAGTGCTGGCATGTGCCATACGTGGATACCACCAGAAGCTACAGGCATTACACCAGGGAGTGAAGCCCAATCTTGAGTAAAGAAGTTACCACGAGAGCGATCTTCTTCCACATAATCTTCACGCATTTGATCAACAAAACCAAGGGTGATGTCTCTTTCACCTTCAAGTTTACCAACCACAGTACCTGAGTGGAGGTGGTCACCACCAGATAGACGTAGACACTTAGCTAAAACACGGAAGTGAATACCATGATTTCTTTGACGGTCAATTACGGCGTGCATTGCGCGGTGAATGTGAAGCAATACTCCGTTGCGACGACACCATTTTGCCAAAGTAGTATTGGCTGTGAAACCACCAGTAATGAAATCGTGCATGACGATGGGAGTACCAATTTCTTTAGCGAATTCAGCACGTTCCATCATCTCTTCACAAGTGGCAGCAGTTACGTTTAGGTAGTGACCTTTAACTTCGTTAGTCTCTGCTTGGGATTTTTCAATTGCTTCTTGGACAAAGAGGAAGCGATCGCGCCAGCGCATGAAAGGCTGAGAGTTAATATTTTCGTCGTCTTTCGTAAAGTCCAAACCACCACGTAAACATTCGTAAACAGCACGACCGTAGTTCTTTGCAGATAAACCTAGTTTGGGCTTAATTGTACAACCCAATAGAGGACGACCATACTTGTTCAACAAATCTCTTTCGACAGTGATACCGTGAGGTGGTCCTTGGAAAGTCTTGAGCAAAGCTACAGGAAAACGTATATCCTCCAGACGAAGTGCACGTAGAGCTTTAAATCCAAATACGTTACCCACTAAGGAAGTAAGAATGTTGGTTACAGAACCTTCTTCAAATAAATCCATGGGATAAGCGACAAAACAGAAATACTGGTTGTCTTCTCCAGGAACAGGCTCAACCTCATAACAACGACCTTTGTAACGGTCAAGATCGGTTAATCCATCAGTCCAGACTGTTGTCCATGTACCAGTGGATGACTCAGCTGCTACCGCCGCAGCGCACTCTTCAGCAGGAACGCCTGGCTGAGGAGTCATCCGGAAACAAGCCAATAGGTCTGTATCCTTGGGAGTGTAATCTGGGGTGTAGTAAGTCAGGCGATAATCTTGTACACCAGCCTTAAACCCAGCAGAAGTTTTAGTTGCCATGTTTGGTCATTCCTCCATAATTAAAACGCTTAAATGTTACTTTCCCATAGAGTTTGCATACTCATTAGCCCATTGTTCTAATTTCGAGCAGATATTCATCGCCAGGTTTTCAGATCCCAGATAAAAATCATCTCACTCTTGTCTCAGTGAACTTAATCAAAAACTCTATATACCGTTAAAAATCAGTAGAAAGATTATTTCGTAGTCCTTAAAAACCCTTGCTTAAAGCAGCATCTATAAGCCACTCTCTTCTAGCAATTTCTTATGTTAACACCATAGCATGAATATTAAGACTTTATTTGTATTTCTGCTTTAACTTTGATTGGTTTATTTTTTAGGTCAGATTAATTAAACTAATGGCTATCAGCTGAAAGCTTTTAAGTTTGTTAAAAATTATTAATATTTTCTTTATTTTGTTGGTTTTAACCTTTTATCAAACATCAATATCTAATGGTTTTGACTGAGTATATTTGCTCAAACCCCTAAAAATACAGTGATATAGACAGATAAATGTTACTGAACAGAAGTAAATTACTTCAATCAGTGAGTAGTTAAGTTTAGCTAAAAAAACTAAAAAGTCCGATGAAAATAATAGAGTTTTATCGGACTATAAATATTAAATTTAACTTTGATTAGAGAATATAATTACTGCCTGACCTTAGCAACAGAAGCTGCAATACCCTTTGGTAAGAAAAAGCGATCGCAATTGACTTGGCTAACTAGAATCAGACTCTTTTTTGTGAGGAAATAATGTTATTAAAAGCTCGTTAATATAAACTTGTCCTACCACCGGCATTTTTTTCTCGACCACAGGATTTGCTGCCCTTGCTTTCACTGGAGAACTAGATTCAGAATGATTGACAGACTCCTGCCCCTGATCATCCTGCTCTCCTGCGGTTGGTTTTGTTTCTAGAATCGGCTCGGCATTTTCAACCGAACGGTTTCCATTTAGCTTTTCTTTGCCTAACCCTGATTGATGAAGACTATCACCGTTTGTATTATCTACTTTCTCTGACTCAAAAGGTGCTGAACGAGAAGGATCACCAATAATTGAACCAGGCTCAATCACTGTCATTGAGGTAATATTCTGGCGAAAAATAGTGCTTGAGGTACCAATGCAAGAATTGTTCCCAATCTTACTTTGACCTATTACTAGTACTCCCGCCCCAAGAATAGCACCATCGCCAATGTCAACGGAACCTTGGCAAGCATTAATAATCACTCCCATTCCAATGCAAACATCGGCTCCCACTACAATGCGACTATCTGGAGCCGCTTGCAAAATTACTCCGGGAGCTAAGGATGCCGTGGGATGAACCTCTACATCACCACTGATGCGGATCTCTTTATTCAAAATAGGTTGCGGTGGTGGTAGATAAATCATTGAAAAAATCAAACTTACTAGTGGAGCATAAAACAGTTGCGGGAATTATGTTGAATCAATCTAATAAACTCACAACTGCTCCACAGTACTCATTTATAAGAGAACGCAACCTTTATCATAATTGGGCTTATGGTCGTTGGATAATAGTTTCAGCAACCCGTCTTCTACTTTTAGGATCGATCCCTAACAATCGTACATATTCTCCAGAATGTTCTGCCAAACATACTTCTAGTGAGGCTACAACATCTAGTTCATGCCGACTGTCAATGGGAGAGCAACTTTGCCAAGATTTAGTCCGAAAGCGTCTTTTATTAGCATGTTCGGTGCCAATTTTATAGCCAGCAGAAAGTAAAGAGCGAACTTCTTGAATAGCTTCATTACTGAGATGCTTTTGGCTAAAGTCATTATAGTGAGCTGGACGACCATTTTTACTACCGCTGTTGGTGTAGTCAGCTGCAAAATAGCCGCGATCTCTGGCATTATTGTTGCTATTTCTACCATTGGCTCTACCATTAGATTGAGAACTATCTTCAGGTCGTTGAATAATAGTTTCTGCCACTCGGCGTTTTGCCTGAGCATCAATCCCCAACATCCGCACATATTCACCAGAGTGTTCGACTAAGCAGGACTCTAAAGCAGCAATTACTTCGGATTCACGGTTGCTGTCAATTGGAGAACAGCTTTGCCAAGACTTAGTCTTAAAACGACGCTTACTAGCATGTTCAGTGCCAATTTTAAATCCAGCCGCAAGTAAGGAACGAATTTCTTGAATAATTTTGGAACCTAGTTTTCCACCGCCGTTACCGTTGCTATAGCTAGAGCCATTACCGTCACTATAGCTATGATTGCTATTACCAGAATTCCAATTTCTAGAAGCCTGTACTGGATTTTCTCCAGGACGTTGAACAATTATTTCTGCCATTCTTCTCTTGGCATGGTTATCGACGCCAACAACACGAACATATTCGTTGGGATATTCAGCTATTGTCTGCTCAATAGCTTTAAATACTTTGTTGCTCCCTCCATCAACCTGTCCTACCGTCAACCAGGATTTAGTCTTGAATCGACGCTTACTAGCACGCTCAAGACCGATGCTACAACCTTGAGAAATCAAACTATTAATTTGTGCCGTAACATCACCATTAAGACTACCGCTAGCAAAACTCTGGCGATCGCGATTTCTGCCTCCACGATTGTGATTAGCAATATTTCTGACGCTTCCTGTTCCAGGAGTATCTTCAGGACGTTGAACTACCATTTCAACTACTCTTCTTTTGGCTCTGGGGTCTACGCCAATCAACCTCACGTATTCTCCTTGATATTCCCGAAGTACAGAATCTAATTCAGCCACTACCTGGCTTTCGTTACGACTCTCAATCTTTGCCCCAGTTAACCAAGACTTAGTTTTAAAACGACGAAGGTTGGCATGCTCGGTGCTGATGAGACAGCCTTGTGCCAACAAAGATCGCACTTGGGTTCTAATATCTGAACTTAAACTCATATTTCCTACTGAATTTATATAATCATTCTCATTATTGATATCGGAAGTCAGACTTACATCTGGTTTCCCTTGACTGCGAGCGTTATGCCCTCCAGGATTGACACAGGCTTCATCATCAGCACAACGATAACCAGCAAGAAGAGCCTCATTTATTTGCACTACATGGTTTGCAAAAGAGCGATCGCTATCAATGACATCTGGTAAACGCTCTGCCTGTTGCTGATTGACAATCACAGCTCCTGATGGAACATACTTACCAGGAGGAATTTCCACATCTTGAATTAAAGCATGCATCATTACAATACAGCCCTTACCGACTTTGGAATTAAATACCGTCGAACGAAAACCAATAAAGCATTCGTCTCCAATGTAAGCTGGACCGTGGATTAACGCCATGTGGGTAATACAGGTATTTCTCCCAATCCAGACAGAGTATTCTTGATCATCATCACCAACAACACGACCCTTTTCTAGCCCGTGAATGACAACTCCATCTTGAATATTACTGCTTTCTCCAATGTAAAAAGGCGTACCCTCATCAGCTCTAATAGAACTACCTGGAGCAACAAAAACGTTTGCTCCAATTCTAACATCACCAATTAGCCGAGAGAAAGAATGCACATAGGCAGTTTCATCTACTTTTGGTGCGGCCAAATCGCTGGACCATGGAGTCGGGGGAGCCGCCTTGGTGCGGACTGCCATTGTCTCAATTCCTCCTAAACTAACTTGATTGTGTCTCTCATCAATTTCATCTGGCTATGTCCGTTACTGATTGAATCCTATGACAATCGCTCTACCTCTTTCTTGCTGTAAAGCGCATTACGATCAACATTGACTGTATCAATAATGCCAACAATAGTGGCATCAAGTGGTTTTGATTCTTGACCAGCCTCAATTCGCGCTGCGCTGCCGCGACTAACCAAGACCCACTCGCTGACACCAGCACCAATTAAATCTCCTGCAACCTCATATTTGGGTAACATTTGCCCTTCTTCATCGATATATTGAACCAAAAGTAACTTAATCCCTTTCATGCTGGGGACTTTATGAGTGCTAACTACCGTGCCGCGGACTTGAGCTATCTGCATATAAACTCAGCTTTATGGTCTTCTTAGGGGACGAGGATTAACACTCTCACGAAATTGTTCCACAGCTTCGGTGTAGCGAATGGGGAGAACATACTCTAAATTTTCATGAGGACGAGCAATAATATGGGTCGAAAGAACTTGACCTCCATTAACGCGGCTTACATTCTCTGTTCCCGCAGCGACTGAAGCCTGAACTTCAGATACATCTCCTCGAACAATTACGGTCACACGTCCAGTTCCTATTTTTTCGTATCCAACTAAAGTAACTCTAGCGGCTTTAACCATAGCATCTGCCGCTTCTACTACGGCAGGAAAACCTAAGGTTTCAATCATTCCAACTGCAATTGACATAATCTTTACTCCTGAATTTCTTTGGGCGCGTTCCGCATTATTTGCGAAGGTTAATCTAATTACTTAAAATTGTGCTTAATTCTTAATTGAAGCTAATTCCAGCTTAACTTAAGGATTTATTAATAGGTGCGAAACTGTTCTACTTCCTCTGTATAGCGAATCGGCAAAACATACTCCAAGTTCTCGTGAGGACGAGCAATAATATGAGTAGATAACACTTGTCCGCCATTTACTCTCGTTACATTCTCAGTTCCTGCTGCCACGGAAGCTTGAACCTCTGATACGTCACCACGAACAATTACGGTTACGCGACCAGTTCCTATTTTTTCGTATCCAACTAGGGTAACCCGCGCGGCTTTAACCATAGCATCTGCTGCTTCTACTACCGCAGGGAAACCTAAAGTTTCAATCATTCCAACTGCAATTGACATAATTTTTACTCCTTTACAATTAGCTAACTTCGCTAGCTACTTTTACTAAATCTACTGATGTTTAAGTTTTGAGTTTGAGCTTACTAAGCAGTGAGACTTCCTAAGCTTGGTGAATAATTTGCAAACATTATTGGGTTGAGTAAGGCTTAGCAAACTGTTTAGGCTGAGATTTTTGATCTGTATACTGTTTTGTAGCAAGCTTAATTGATGCTATAAATCAATGTTCCCAACTTTTTAGCCGTGTTATCTAAAAATAACAACAATTATGATTCAGAATAAACTTCATCATGTTTGATCAAAGTGACCTAATAGCCATCGAACATATTAACTCTATGCCTGCACGTTAGCTAGCAACTTCAAATCATGTTCGATGATCACTAACAAGAAACAGTTTAAAATATTTGATTCCTCTTTCGACCTAATTTTATTAAGAACAAGTGAGTCACAAAAATCTACCAAGGCAGCCAGCTAAAAACTTTAACTCCTATATCAATAAGGGTGCTAAACCAAAGCTCTTCAGGCTGATCAAAAACTATAATTTTACTACTTTAAAGCGCAAAATATAGAAATAGCCTAGGCTACACAACCCAAAAAATCACCAATTTTAGATAATAAATTAACCAAAGGTAATTTATTCGCCTATAGACAAGCATAAATAACCTTGACTCCTTTGACAATATAAAATGTGATTATATTTTTTAATTCGATTGTTAATGATAATTTATACCTAGTACAGACCTATATGTGAATAACAGCTGATATGTGAAGATTGATTAATCAATCATAGTTGCTCGGTGGTATGTCTGCCTTGAGTTGCCAACCAATAGTTATCTAGTTGATAAGTATTTTCTGCTGTATATATTAAATTTCTCCTATTAACATTGGGCTGTCTTGACTCCATCGAGAGAGGATAGACTTAGCTGAGAAAAATGCTTGATTACATTACGCAATGTTTAGTTTTGGTAGGCTTAAAGACAGAAGGGTTGGATTTGAGTCTCTAGAATCCAAATCAACCTCATTATTCCAGTTCGTTAACAATATGAGTTATCAATAGATTAAATATTAGAACTATTATAAAATTGTCACATAACATCTCGAAAGGATTTATCTCGTTGATTTAAGCAAGAATAGAAACATATAATTGTCCATATTTATCTCTACTATGATTTTGGGCAATAATCAACAAGATACTTTGTTTGCTGCTTAGGAAATGGTATTTAGTGGCATATTAACTGTTAGAATTATTTTTTAAGAAAAACAATAAGTTAAGCAGCTAGGATGACTTAGAAGAAAGAGACAGCTGGCTGCACATTTTTTTCAATATATATTTTTGATGTCGTAAATTATTAGGCAGTTTTGATGACAGACTTTCTGTTAAAAAATTTTTGGATAATACCTTTATATAGCTTGATAGGTGCAGTTATTACTCTGCCCTGGTCTTTGGGAATTATCCGCAAGACAGGACCTCGTCCCGCAGCATATATCAACATTTTAATGACCGTAGTCGGATTTATTCATGGCTCAATAATTTTTAATCTGATTTGGACCCAACCTGCACAACAATTTATTTTTCATTGGTTACAGGTAGCAGATCTTGATTTAACATTGTCAGTTGAGTTGTCTCCAGTGAGTTTTGGGGCATTAGAAGTCGTTACTGGAATCAGTCTCCTGGTGCAAATTTACGCACTGGGGTACATGGAGAAAGATTGGTCTCTAGCTCGTTTTTTTGCGCTGATGGGGTTTTTTGAATCGGCTCTAGCTGGATTAGCTTTGAGTGATTCATTACTATTGAGTTACTGTCTGTTAGAAGCCCTAACATTGTCTACTTATCTCTTGGTGGGCTTTTGGTATGCTCAACCACTAGTAGTTACAGCTGCCAGAGATGCTTTTTTGACCAAAAGGGTTGGTGATATCGCTCTCTTGATGGCGATTGTGGCTCTTTCTAGTTATGGAGAAGGGCTGAATTTTTCTCAGCTAGAAACCTGGGTAGAGGGGCATCAGCTGGCACCCTCTGTTGCCGCCTTATTGGGTTTAGCTTTAATTGCTGGCCCCATTGGTAAATGCGCTCAATTTCCCCTCAATCTCTGGCTAGATGAAGCTATGGAGGGACCAAATCCCGCAGGGATCATGCGCAATTCGATTGTAGTGTCTGCTGGAGCTTATGTTCTGATCAAGTTAGAGCCAGCAACAACCCTCTCTCCTGTTTCGGCTGATGCTCTAATTATCGTGGGTGCAGTAACAGCCATTGGGACATCCTTGATGGCGATCGCCCAAATAGATATTAAGCGGGCTTTATCCCACTCCACAAGTGCCTACATGGGGTTAGTATTTATTGCGGTGGGGCTAAGACAGGTAGATATTGCGTTTTTGCTGTTGTTTAGCCATGCGATCGCCAAAGCATTATTATTCATGAGCGCAGGCTCGGTTATTTTAGCCAGCAATAACCAAAACGTTAGTGAAATGGGGGGCTTATGGTCGAGAATGCCTGCAACCAGCCTGTCCTTTTTAGTCGGTGCTGCTGGACTAATAGCTTTCTCTCCCTTAGGTATCTTTTGGACTTACCATCGCTGGTTCAGCGGCTCATGGGATGTGGATTGGTGGCTACTGCTAATCGTAATGTTTGTTAATACGTTTTCCGCAATTAACTTGACACGATTATTTAGAGTTATCTTTCTTGGACCCCCTCAAGTTAAAACTCGCAGGGCACCAGAAGCACCTTGGCAGATGTCAGTGCCAATGGTTTCTCTGATCGTAGTTACTTTAATTACAACTTTGGCACCAATTCAGTGGCCATTATGGCTCAGTCCGAATATTCCTTTATCTTTGGAACAGCCAGAGTTGGTAACCCAATATGCAATACCTCTAATTATTGCTTCTGGGGCATTAGGATGTCTTATAGGCTCAACAATCAAAGTGAGAAAGGCTTGGGCAAGATCTAGTAATTTTACTCTTCGCTTCTTCCAAGACCTGTTGGCTTATGATTTTTATATTGAAAAATTATATGAAGTTACGATAATTGCAGCAGTTTCTAATCTTGCTAAATTAAGCTCTTGGGTAGACCGCTATATTGTTGATGGCGCAGTCAATTTGGTCAGCTTAGCCACCATATTTAGCAGTAATGCTTTGAAATACAACACTTCTGGACAATCTCAATTTTATATCGCCACGATAGTAATCGCTGTGGGATTACTATTATGGTCAATGATTAATGGTCAATGGTCGATGGTCACAAATTACTGGTCATCAATTATGTAATGCAGTAATAGTTGTTTTGCCGACAAAACTTTAAACAATTTAAGAACAATTTTTTTCGATTTTAGTTAATTCCTGAGAGTCAAGCAAGTTATGCTTAGTGCCCTAATTCTTATTCCCTGTGTGAGTGCAATCATTGTGGGATTATTTCCCTTAAATGACAAAAATTCACGCAATGTTGCCCTAATTGCTGCAATTAGCGTTTTAATTGTCAATTTGGCTATTGCCTTTCAATTTGATTTTCAACAGGAAAATTTTCAGTTTGTGGAAGACTTTGCCTGGATTGAATGGATTGGTCTCAATTATCATTTAGGACTTGATGGTCTTTCCTTTCCTCTGGTATTGCTTAATAGTTTCTTGACTGTGATTGCAATTTTGAGTACTAGTTCAACGATTCAAAGACCGCAGTTGTATTACGCTATGTTGCTGCTTTTGAGTGGTGGTGCAGCAGGAGCATTTTTAGCTCAGGATTTGCTGTTATTTTTCCTCTTTTACGAACTAGAAATTGTTCCTCTATATTTCTTGATCGCAATTTGGGGTGGGGCAAAAAGAGGTTATGCGGCAATGAAATTCTTGCTATACACTGCATTGTCAGGAATTCTGGTTTTAGCTTCTTTTTTAGGTTTGGTTTGGTTAACTGAGTCCAGCAGCTTTGACTATCTGCTATTGCGATCGCACGGTTTACCATTGGCAACTCAGCTACTATTGTTAGCGCCATTACTGGTAGGTATTTTTATCAAAATTCCGATCTTTCCCTTTCATACTTGGCTGCCCGATGCTCACGTACAGGCATCAACACCGATATCAGTTCTGCTCGCAGGAGTATTATTAAAGCTGGGTACTTATGCTTTGCTACGTTTTGCAGTGGGACTGTTTTTGGAAGGTTGGGTCTATCTTGCTCCTTGGCTAGCAATTTTGGCTAGTATTAGCGCTTTATATGGTGCTTCCTGTGCGATCGCGCAAAAAGATATGAAAAAAGTAGTGGCATACTCTTCGATTGCTCACATGGCATATATACTTTTGGCGGCAACGGCTACGACAAGATTAAGTATGACCGCAGCAGTGTTTCAGATGGTTAGTCATGGCTTGATTTCTGCCTTTCTCTTTCTCTTGGTGGGGATGGTCTACAAAAAAACTGGTTCTAGGGATGTCGATTATTTGAGAGGCTTACTTAATCCCGAACGAGGGTTGCCTGTAACTGGCGGAATGATGATTTTAGGCGTGATGGCAAGTTCTGGACTACCAGGAATGGTAGGTTTTATCTCAGAGTTTCTCGTGTTTAGAGGCAGCTTTCCGATCTTCCCTATTCCCACGCTGCTTTGCCTAGTAGGGACAGGTTTGACCGCAGTCTATTTCTTACTAGTTATCAATAAGGTATTTTTTGGTCGTTTAACGGAAAACCTAGCAGAATTACCTCCAGTGCAGTGGAAGGAACATGCTCCTGCATTCGTCTTGCTCCTCTTGATTATTACTTTTGGTATTAGACCAGATTGGGTAATTCACTGGAGTGAAGTTCAGGCGATCGCTCTTTTGACAGGAGGATAGCAATTATTTTAATCACTATAATCACTAATTCAATAACTAATCTTGTTGGCGTAAATAATCATGGTTAGCACTTCTGTTAAGCGTTCCAAATCTTTTTTAATTGACGAATATATCACCAAGCTAGAATCAGGCGCAGCATTATTAGAGGACTCTCCACAGAATTTAGTGGAAGTTGTCGGTATTCTCAAGAGTTATGGGGTAGTTCTCGATGCTTATTCCGTAAATCTTTGCTACATTGCCGACACTCAGTTTTTAAAGCTGTTTCCTCTATTTAAATACTTCAATGGCAAAGTCAATCCCGACACCGTAGCTAAGTTTATCGTCCACGATCGCATTAACTACGAATATGCTGAATATTGTATGAAAGCAATGTTTTGGCATGGTGGTGGCGGGGTAGATGCTTATTTAGATACCCCTGAATTTGCCGCAGAAACTGAAAAGCTAATCAGGGCTTATTATAAATACAATCCCTTTATACTGTTGCTACACAAGGCATTTAAGGACTTTCTGCCTGAGCAAATGCGTCAGATGGCTTACTACAGCGCTTTGGGACAATTTTGGCGAGTAATGAGTGATATTTTTATCAACTTATCCGACAGTTACGATCAAGGAGAGATTAAATCTATTCCTGATGTCGTTAAATTCATTCTGAATGGTTTAGTGGTAGATGCTGCAAGACCAATTTTTTACAAGGTTAAAGTTAGGCAGCAAGAATTTGAGATTATCCCCGAATCTGCGGGATTGACCTTTTTGGCTGATACAGCAGTACCTTACGTTGAAGCAATTTTCTTTAGGGGAACTCCGTTTACAGGAACAGTATCCTACAACGCACAAGCTTATGAAATTCCTTACGATCCAGGAATGTTTAACTATGGAGCGCTATACGCCGATCCTTTACCTATTGGTGGTGCTGGTATTCCGCCAACTTTGCTAATGCAAGATATGCGTCATTTTTTACCTGACTATCTACTTCAACTTTACAAAGAAAAAAGTATTAGAGGGATGGGGGATCTCAGAATACAAATTTGTGAGAGTTTCCAAAGATCGATGTTCTGCGTTACCACCGCAGCAGTTCAGGGTTTAGCACCCCACCCGCTTGATACACAAGATCCCGAGCAACAGGCAGCTAACCGTAAATATTTGAAGGGTTGGTTAAACCGAATATTAGAATCTCAGTTGCTGAAAGTTAATAGCACAACTTAATTTTTCTTCTTTATTGATTGAGTTATTCAGACTGACTTCAGCTTGATTAGTTTAGGTCGATCAGATCACTGCTTTTGTCTCTTTCCTTTACCTGGAGCTGTAGTTTAGTTTGAGAACAGGGGCGCTTAGCATCTTTAAGAAAAAAAGCTTCCTATTAGACAAATTTGTAACAAGGATGGGATAATCAGAGTTCGGCTGTTTATTAAGAAAGTCTTAAGACAATCAAAATTAACTCTCTGGTATCAGCAATTTTAATTTTAACAACTAAAAGAAGCAAAATCTCAATCAATGACAAAAACAGCATGGGTTTTCCCAGGACAAGGTTCACAGAAAGTAGGAATGGTCAGTGACCTCCATGAAAGTGCGATCGCACGAGCTAAACTGTCAATCGCCGAACAAATACTCGGCTGGTCTGTATTAGATTTATGTCAGGGAGAAGAGTCAACTCTGGCTAGGACTCTCTATACTCAGCCTTGTCTTTATGTTGTGGAATCCATTATTGCCGATCTTTTAGTTGAGAAATGTGATTTACCCGATTTAGTAGCAGGACATAGCCTGGGAGAATACGTTGCGCTTTATACCGCAGGGGTATTTGATTTTGAGTCAGGATTGAGACTGGTAAAAAAACGCGCTGAATTAATGGACGCTGCTGCTGGCGGAAAAATGGCAGCTCTGATGAAGTTTGATCGTGATCAGCTATCTACTGCTTTAGCTCAGACTGATGGAGTAGTTTTGGCTAACGATAATAGTGCAGGGCAAGTTGTAATATCTGGTACTCCCGAAGCGGTAGATCAGATCCTGAGCCAGGTTAAAGCCAAGAGAGCAATGCCATTAAACGTATCTGGGGCTTTTCATTCTCCTTTGATGCAAGATGCCGCTGACCAGTTTTTAGCCATATTGAATTCGGTAAACTTTAATGATGCCAAAATTCCCGTCATATCCAATGTCGATCCTGTTCCGACAACCGATCAGCAAGAAATCAAACAGCGATTAGCACAACAAATGACTAGCTCAGTCCGTTGGCGCGAAATTATGCTGCAATTTTCGCAATTAGAAGTTACAAATATCGTTGAAGTAGGACCTGGAAAAGTTTTATGTGGCTTAATCAAAAGAACCTGCAAGGACATAAAATTGGAAGCTATTGGTACCACAGAACAGATAGACACTAAAGTTCCTGCATTAGCTTAGCAAACTTGTGGTGCTAGTTGACAAATAGTAATCGGTGATGAAGATAGATTTTGCATAGTTCATCTCAATGTCAATTGAAACTAACAGAAAATTAATTCTGGAATTTTATCAAGCTTTTGATCAAAGAAACATTGATCGTGCTTTTGCTTTATTAGCCAGCAACTTTGTCGCTCATTTAGCAGGATTACCAGAAACCTCAGATCTTGATGGTTTTAAAGAGTTTGGCATGATGTTTTATTCAGCTTTTACTGATGGTCAGCATCAATTCGAACAAATAATTACAGCAGAAGATAAAATCATTACTTGTGGAACATTTACAGCAATACATACGGGAACATTTCAAGGTCTTCCGTCAACTGGAAAGCAGATCACAATATCAGTAATGAATATTGATCGGATTGAGCAAGGCAAAATTATAGAGCATTGGGGTCAGGGAGATGCTCAGGGATTAATGCAACAATTAGGCGTGATGTTTTTTCCCAGTCCCAAACTGATGTGGAAAATTTTTAAAGATACTATTAAAAAATAGATTTAAATTATTGGACAATGCCTTGAATTCGGCGATCAACCCAACGTTTGGCATTTCTGATTGCGAGTTTTGAGGTCACAGCGCAGGGGACAGCAACCGCGCTACCAAGACTATAATCTGCCCAAGCAGTATAGATATCTTGTCCTTGCCATTGGTCACGAGCAATCTTAATTTTAAAATCGCGGTACACAAAAGCAAGCACTACATTAGGATAATCGGGATCAATCATAGATAGTCAATTTAACTGTTAGGTTATTAGATGAATTTATCTCAGGTTTGTGATTCTTACCTCTTGTCTGCTAAATATTTATCAATAAGCAGACAATATTACCCTCAGTCTATATAAGACCTATACCTAGATAGCTTATAGATACCAATTATTGGTGTAACCAATTTATCATTTTTACTATCTGACAACATTACGTTCAATCGCGTCTGCTATTCGACATATATCGTACATCTGAGCTACATCATGAACCCTTAGGATATCAGCGCCTCGACAAATTGCTCCATAGCAGGCGGCACCAGTCCCCCAGATTCGCTCTTGGGGGTGTTTTTTATCTAGGATAGGAGTCATAAAGCTCTTTCGAGATACTCCAACTAACATTGGTAGTTTTAAAGCTTGCAACTCACTTAAACGTTGCAGTAATGCCAAACTTTGAGGAGCAGTTTTCGCAAAACCAATACCTGGATCAATAATAATTTTGTCCCTAGCTATACCAGAATCAATTGCTTTGGCTACCTGTGTCTGCAAAAAATTGCTCACCTCAGTTACTACATCTTGATAATCTGTCAATGACTGCATGGTTTTGGGAGTACCACGAATGTGCATTAAAATTATTGGAACCTGTAGTTGTGCCACTGCCGCCAACATCTGATGATCAAAAGTGGCGCCAGAAATATCATTAACGATATCAGCACCAGCAGAAATGGCTTGTTGTGCAACACTTGCTTTAGTAGTATCAATAGAAATTGGGATTGAGCTTTCTTGTCTTAATTTCTTAATTACGGGAATAACCCGTTTTAATTCTTCCTCTAGAGTAACTTCCTCTGCATTAGGGCGAGTAGATTCACCGCCAATATCAATCAGATCTACGCCATTAGCAATCATATTTCTTGCTTGGGAGATTGCAGTCTCGACACGATTAAATTTGCCGCCATCGCTAAAACTATCAGGAGTTACATTGAGAATCCCCATTAAATAAGTTCTGGTTCCCCAATTGAAAGTGCGATCGCGAATTTTTAAAATCATAAAATCTGATTTGCTACTTGCTGTGTTACTTAATGTACAATGCGTTCGCCAGTTTAATTAGTTTTAATCTTCAGATATTTCTGTAATCAACAAACTAAAGTTTTGACTAAACGAAAGATTCCAAGGCGAAAATTCTATTGATATTTGGCGGCTTAATAGTTAGCTACTTCATCAAAAAAGAGGCTTAGTATTACTAAACCCCAAAAAATAAATTGCCATTGAATAGCAACAAAATTATTTAGTTACTCATTTACTGCTGGCGACAGTCGGAATTTCTGGTGCGGTCAAAGACACCATAGAATAGTCATTAGTACTTGCATTGGCTTGTTGCACTAAGCTTGGTACTGAGTTACGCAGTTTGGCGGTGAGCTGGCTAATGCTTGAATCATAAATTTGAGTGACTAGCTTAGGGTACAAGCCGATCCCAATGATCGGAATTAGCAGACAAGTTATGATAAAAACTTCTCTAGGTTCAGCATCAACTAAATTAGTGTGATCGACTAATTCTTTATTTTCTGGACCATAGAGCATTTCTCGTAGCATTGACAGCAGATAGATGGGAGTCAAGATAACTCCTACCGCAGCTAAGAAAACGATGCATACTTTAAAAGTAGAATTATAGGCATCACTAGTAGCAAAACCGACAAATACCATTAATTCAGCCACAAAACCGCTCATTCCAGGAAGCGCGAGAGAGGCGAAAGAACAGGTAGTCCACATGGCAAAGATCTTTTTCATCTTCTGACCAACGCCTCCCATCTCATCCAACATCAGCGTGTGGCTACGGTCATAAGTAGCCCCCACCATGAAGAATAGGCTGGCGCCGATTAAACCATGAGAAATCATTTGTAGCATGGCACCGCTAGTTCCCAAGTCTGTGAAAGAGGCAATTCCAATTAACACAAAACCCATGTGGGAAATCGACGAATAGGCGATTTTGCGTTTTAAGTTACGCTGGGCAAAAGATGTTAGAGCAGCGTAAACGATGTTTACTACCCCGAGAATTACTAAGACAGGAGCAAAGAAAGCATGAGCATCGGGTAACATTCCCGCATTCATACGCAACAAGGCGTATCCACCCATTTTCAGCAAAATACCCGCCAGTAACATGTGAGCAGGAGCAGTTGCCTCTCCATGAGCATCAGGAAGCCAGGTATGAAGTGGAAAGATGGGTAGCTTTACGCCGTAAGCAATTAGGAAACCTCCGTATAAGAATAATTGCAGGTTAAAAGCATAATCCTTAGCGGCGATCGCACTCATATCGAAAGTCACGGTATCGCCATAGAATGCCATGGTCAGAGCCGCGATCAAAATAAATAGTGAACCTCCAGCAGTGTAGAGGATAAATTTAGTCGCCGCATAGAGACGTTTTTTGCCCCCCCAAATCGACAAAATGAGATATACAGGAACTAACTCTAATTCCCATACCAGGAAAAATAGCAACATATCCTGAACGGCAAAGACAGCAATCTGTCCACCATACATTGCCAACATCAGGAAATAAAAGAGCTTGGGCTTATAGGTCACAGGCCAAGCTGCCATCATCGCTAAGGTAGTGATAAATCCTGTCAGCAAAATTAACGGCATGGATAATCCATCCGCAGCAACTGACCAGTTGAGGTCTAATTGCGGTATCCAAGAATAGCTTTCAACTAGCTGTAAATCAGGATTACTAAAGTCGTAATCGAGATAAAAGCCATAGACTAAAATTGCAAAATCGATTAAGCCGATGACCAGGGCGTACCAGCGCACTGTTTTACCGTCTTTGTCAGGAATCAGCGGCAACAGGAAGGATGCAGCGATGGGGAATAAAATACAGGTAGTTAACCAAGGAAAATGGGTCATATGAAACAGCAAAAATTTTATTAGATACTCATAAATTTCCTTTCTTCCTTACATGTTCCAAGGTATTCATGGCGACCCCGCCCATTCTTAACAAATTGTTTATGGGTTGACGGTTTTTTTAGGGTTAACTGCTCTATATGATCCACAATACTTAACCTACTGCCAGATATTCACCGCGAATCAAACGAATTTGCGCCAGAGTAAAAATTGTGGGAATTACTCGACTATAGTTGGTGGCGATCGCTTTCCAGCCTAAATCTGCTACAAAATAACTCCAGACAATGGGACCTAAAAGACTAAACACTCCTCTGGCTGCTCCATAGCGAGCGGCATTGGTTACCATCCCTTTTTTAGCTGCCTGTAGTGCTAACTGACTACCCAAGCCAGCAACTGCGGTAGTACTGCCTTTGACTAATGCTGTCTTCGCCGCCTGATAAGTAGCAAAATGAAGCGCAAACTGCTGCGCGATATGTTTAAGTAACCAAGATTTTAATACAGTACTAACCGCCACAATTCCACTGCCTTTAATTAATATTTTGAGAGGGCTGTGCTGTAGCATTACAGGTAAAGGTTCAGGAGGATTTACCGTTGTTAAGGAATGACCTACTTGAGCCTGGAGAGATTTTTGCTCTTGACGTGGCAGCTTGTCCCACGCAGTGCTAACTAAATGCAAGAAAATTTCTGCTTCAATATCTATTGCCTGCATCCTACTGGAATAGGGAATTTTGAGATAATGACAAACTTTAATTAATATTTCTCGGTAGCTAATTTCTTGAGTACGTCCCCGTAAGACACTGATTCCATCTGCCCCTAAATAGCGAAATCTTTGGTCTAAGGAATCAAGCCACAGGTCTAAATCTTGGCTTTGAATAAAGATTGGCTCTGGAGTTTGCCAATAGTCTAAAGGATTAAAACGACGATGAAACAATATCTGGGTTATTTGCTGTAGTTCTTCTTCTGTCGCTAAAGCCAATCCTGCTCTCAGTTCATCCAATGTCGTCTCCTCCACAACATCGCCTTTAAATTCAGCTGTTTTATGTTAATTATTTAACTACTGAATTATAACTAAGAGTTTAGATCTTGATTACTTACTCCCGACTAAATTGTTACTAAATTAATTGTAGTCCTAGAATAATTGCCAGGCTAACCGCTCCCAACCATGAGCTAACCCTAAGCAAATTCCCTGATCTCCAGTGAGATATTTGCCACCAACAGTAAGAAAGAACCATAATTTCGGCGATCGCGATCGCCGCAGAGATTAGCACTGCTTCTTTTAAACCCCAAATCAAACTACTAACAGCCACTAAAATTGTCGGAATGGCTACGCTTAAGGCTATTCCCTGTAATTTTGCCTGTCGATCTGAGCTAGCAATAGTTGCTGCTCCTAGCTGGGTGATGCCAATGGCTACTGCTGCCAAAACGGCGATCGCCAAATTGATTATGCTGGATTCAATACGACTGGAAGCGTAATTTACACTCCAGACAGTAATTGTAGTTAAAGTAGAAATACCCAGGGTTCCCACAATAACTTTTGATTCGGTCAAGGAATTGAGCTGATTACTAGTATTTAAGGTGATTTTACTTGTTGATTCGAGAGGAGAATCAAGTTGCAATAAAGCTTGTTTTGCAGATAATGCATTGGGAAAACGTTGACTCTGCTTGGCATAGGTCATTTTTTTTAACCACCCACGAAACTGTCGCTCTAAATCTGGCAATAATAAGTTTAAGTTGAGTTGATATGGATTGTCAGCGGATGCTGAGGCACTGATTTCTGTCAGATCTTTATCTGTCAAAAGATAAACCAGAGTAATTCCCAAACTATAGATATCTGAAGCTACTGTTGGCTGCATAATTTGTTCGGGGGCGATAAAACCAGGAGTTCCTTTAAACAAACTACTACCAGAAATTTCCTGTTTTTCTGGGCGTGAAAAACCAAAATCGATGAGATAAGTATCAAATGCTGTATCGAGCAAAATATTTTCAGGCTTGATGTCTCGATGTAATATCGGAGGTTCTTGTTGCTGTAAATAAATCAGAATATCCAATAAATTGGTGGCTATTTGTTTTACTCTTGCCACGGGTAATTGTCTTTTAGTAGTACAATTGGGGGCTGCAATATATTTTTGAATTAGATAAAAGCCATCATTGGTTTCTAGGCTTTTTAGATATTGAGGGATAAAAGGATGACGGAGATGCTGCAAGACTTCAATTTCTTTTTGATGAGCTTTATAACCAGACCAGCTAGAATTTACTTGGGCAAAACAAAACTGCTTAATAACTACTATTTCCTGGGTCTGAATATTCAATGCTTTCCAAGTAATTCTGCCCCCTTCCCGATTACAACCTAATTCCTCTTCAATTTTGTATCCATAACTAGACAGGTCAGGATAAGCACTCATTTTAAACTTTT
>JBCDEP010000138.1:0-17889 GCA_039179675.1 Cyanobacteria bacterium P01_G01_bin.67 | reverse complement strand
TCAGAAAGTCCTGAACGTTGAATTTCAGTTGTTTAGAGGCATATTTTGGAGCTGGTTAATCCCACAGTCTATCCCAAAATTTAGCACTGAATTGACGGTTATTTTCTGATTCAATGGCAGCCTTGATAATAGATTGAAGCATCATGGAGAGAAAAGTAGCTTATTTTATTTCAAGGTACAGAGAAAGTAGGATAATTGATTTAATCAAGAAATAGACAATCTGTTATTAGAGAACACGGCAGTATGCATTTAAGCGAAATAACCCATCCTAATCAGTTGCACGGTTTGCCAATCCGACAGCTAGAGGATGTCGCCCGCCAAATAAGAGAAAAACATTTACAAACTGTTGCTACCAGCGGAGGTCATCTAGGACCTGGATTAGGTGTAGTAGAACTAACCATTGCCCTATATCAGACTTTGGATCTCGATCGCGATAAAGTTTTGTGGGATGTAGGACACCAAGCATATCCCCATAAGCTACTAACAGGTAGATATAGTAAATTTGATACTCTGCGCCAGAAAGATGGCGTGGCGGGATATCTCAAAATTAGCGAGAATAAGTTCGATCATTTTGGTGCTGGACACGCTTCTACTAGTATTTCCGCCGCCTTGGGTATGGCATTAGCAAGGGATGCTAGAGGAGAAGATTTTAAATGTGTGGCAATTATTGGTGATGGTGCGTTGACGGGAGGGATGGCATTAGAGGCAATTAACCACGCTGGACATCTGCCTAATACTAACCTGATGGTGGTGTTAAATGATAATGAGATGTCTATTTCTCCTAATGTAGGGGCAATTTCGCGCTATCTGAATAAAGTGCGTTTATCAGATCCGATCCAATTTATCTCTGACAATTTAGAAGAGCAATTCAAACAGTTACCCTTTCTCGGTGAATCTTTGACTCCAGAAATGGAGCGGGTTAAAGAAGGGATGAAACGCCTGGCAATACCCAAGGTAGGAGCCGTAATTGAGGAGTTAGGGTTTAAATACTTTGGTCCGATTGATGGTCATAATTTAGAAGAATTGATCGCCACTTTTAAGCAAGCTCACAAAGTACCTGGTCCTGTATTTGTTCATGTGGCAACGGTCAAAGGAAAAGGATATGCGATCGCAGAAAAGGATCAGGTAGGCTACCATGCTCAAAGTCCCTTTAATCTAGCCACGGGCAAAGGTATCCCTGCCACCAAACCAAAACCCCCCAAGTACAGTAAAGTATTTGCCGATACCTTGACTACTCTGGCAGAAAATGATTCTAAAATTGTCGGCATTACCGCAGCAATGGCGACAGGGACAGGTTTAGACAAATTTCAGAGCAAACTGCCGCAACAGTATATTGATGTGGGAATTGCAGAGCAACATGCCGTTACCCTCGCCGCAGGCATGGCTTGTGAAGGCATGAAACCAGTGGCAGCAATTTATTCTACTTTTCTGCAACGAGCTTATGATCAGATTATTCATGACATCTGTATCCAAAAGCTACCCGTATTCTTTTGTTTAGATCGAGCGGGAATTGTCGGGGCTGATGGTCCGACCCATCAAGGAATGTATGATATTGCTTACCTCCGCTGTATCCCGAATATTGTGGTGATGGCTCCTAAAGACGAGGCAGAATTACAGCGCATGATAGTCACAGGAGTCAACTATCAAGATGGTGCGATCGCAGTCCGTTACCCTCGTGGCAATGGTGTTGGTGCACCTCTAATGGACGAAGGTTGGGAGCCAATTGAAATCGGCAAGGGTGAAATTCTCCGCAATGGTGAAGATTTACTCCTGGTTGGCTATGGAACTCAAGTATATCCAGCCTTACAGGTAGCGGAAATCCTCAGCGAACACGGTATCGAGGCAGCGGTGGTCAATGCTCGCTTCGTCAAGCCTTTAGATACGGATTTGATTATTCCCCTGGCGAGGAGTATTGGCAAGGTAGTTACCCTGGAAGAAGGCTGCCTTATGGGCGGGTTTGGTTCTGCGGTTCTCGAAGCCCTGCAAGAGCATGATGTGCGGGTACCCGTAAAACGATTTGGAGTTCCCGATATCTTGGTCGATCATGCTACTCCTGAGCAATCTAAGGCTAGTTTGGGCTTAAGCAGCCCCCAGATGGCAGAGAGCATTCTCAAGACTTTCTTTGATACCAAGGATAAGAAACCCTCCGTAGTGAGTTAGCTCAATGAGAAATTCCTGACCACAGTAATATGACAATCACCAAAGTGGCACTCAATCACACCACATATAGAAAAGTTACTCTATATTATTAATTGTGTGTGAGGAGTAAGTGTAAGAGAGAAAGGTTTTGGGGTCGAAACACGGCAAGACTCCCAAAACCTTTTTCTTTTGTCTAGCGGATTTTTTAGAACGAAGATCATTGCAGGAAATAAGCTTCGATAGTTAAGGAACGTGCTTAAACAAGATTGGTGGTACTAACTACTTTTTAAGGAATACGCATACGGGTAGAATGCCTTCAGTCAAAAATACACCAATCGGGAACGGAGATAAAGAAATGTCCGTCAGATTCTGAGTTTTGGTATTTAAAGTCATTACATTAGATATGTTAAAACTAGTGAACTTGGTAAGTATCTTGAGATTCTGATCATGGCTAGAATCAATCTATTAGACACTCGCACTGCTAGTTTTGGAGATTTAATCGGTAACGGTAAAATTTACCGAGTTCCTTTATTTCAACGAGATTATTCTTGGCAAGAAGAAAACTGGGAGGATCTTTGGCAAGATATTTTAATGCTTGTAGACAGTGAATCTAGTCACTATATGGGAGTAATAGTACTACAAAATTCTCCCAGCTCAGATAAAGAGTTTAGAATCATTGATGGACAGCAGCGACTGGCTACTCTCAGTATTATTGCGATCGCCGTCATAGATCAGATTCAACAGTTAATTAACCAGGAGCAAGAGGCGGAAGCTAATCAAGCAAGACAAGAGATTCTCAAGCGTAGTTATTTGGGTGATAAAGACCCTCGTTCACTTCGCTACTCTAGCAAGCTCTTGCTCAATGAAAATAACGATGCATTCTATCAAAGTAATTTAATAAATTTAAGAAAACCGCGCAGCATTAGGTCTTTGCCAAAATCTAATCAATTACTCTGGCAAGCATTTGAATATTATTCGGCTCATTTAGCCAAACTGACTCAGGTAATTGCCAGTGGCGAGAGCTTAGCTGAATTTCTAACGGATACTATTGCTCAAAAACTTCTTTTCATCCAAATCAATGTTGAAGATGAGCTAAATGCCTACACTGTATTTGAAACCTTAAATGCTAGAGGCATAGAACTTAGTTCAACAGACTTGCTGAAAAACTATTTATTTTCATTGTTTCGTGGTCCAGATGATTTACGAGAGGCTCAAAGACAATGGAAACGAATTATCAGCACCGTTCAAATGGAAAAATTTCCCGAATTCCTGCGTTATTATCTAAGTCTCAGGCAAACCAGAGTTAGACGGGAAAGATTATTTAAATTAGTACGCAATTCTGTAAAAACTGCCCAACAAGCATTTGATCTGCTTGATCAGCTAGAAGATTATAGTATCTTGTTCGTAGCCCTGGGCAATCCTAATGATGAATTTTGGCGCGATACTCCTGATAATAAACAGTATATTCGCGAACTTCAGCTCTTTCGAGTCAAGCAAGCATATTCGACTTTATTAGCTGCTTATAAAAATTTTTCTGCTGAAGATTTTACCCGTTTATTAAAACTTGTCTGTATATTTTCTTTTCGTTACACCATTGTTAGCAGTTTAAATCCCAATGAACTAGAAAAACTTTATAACAAAGTTGCAATTGAAATTTGTCAGGCTAAGATAGTTACTCCTAGACAAGTATTTGAGAATTTAAGACTAGTTTATGTGTCTGACGAAAAGTTTTTACAAGATTTTTCTTACCTATCAATCTCAACCAAAGGGCAAAAGAAAAAACTGGCAAGATATATCTTACGTAAGCTAGAAGAAGATGCTGACCATAAACCTGTAGACGAGGATGGTTTCTCGATTGAACATATTCTACCCGAATCCCCTAGTGATAATTGGCAAGGAAATTTTACCGATGTTCAAATAGAGGAGTTTGTCTATCGCCTTGGTAATTTAACTCTTTTAGAACCTTCCCTCAATCGCCAAATAGGCAATGAAACTTATGCCTTAAAACAAAATACCTATCAAAAAAGTGTTTATACGTTAACTAAAAAAATTCTAGCTGAACAATGGACTCCAGATACAATAGCTGCTCGCCAAGAAAGGCTTTCCCAGCGAGCTGTAAGTATTTGGCGAGCAGATTTTGTCAGCTAATTAAAGCTCTTCGATAATCCCTTCAGACTGATTGGCGATCGCCTTGAGACGGTCAATTGTTCGCGGCTCAACATTTTGCCATAGTCCTCGTTGATGGGCTTCTAAGAGTCTTTCGGACATATCCCGCAATGCCCAAGGATTTTTAGCTTGGATAAATTGCTGTACCTGTTCATCAAAAATATAAGCTTGCGCTACACCTTTGTACATGTGGTCGGCAACGCAGTTAGCCGTGGCATCATAAGCAAACAGATAATCTACCGTCGCCGCCATCTCAAATGCCCCTTTATAACCGTGACGCATCACTCCCTCGATCCACTTCGGATTTACCACTCGCGAACGATACACTCTAGCTATTTCTTCCGTTAGCTTTCTTACTCTAGGGTTACTCACCTGGGAATTATCACCAAAATATACCTCAGGATTTTTCCCCGTCAGACTGCGTACAGTGGCAGTCATTCCGCCCTGAAACTGATAGTAGTCATCAGAGTCAAGTAAGTCATGTTCGCGATTATCCTGATTATGCAAAACTATTTGCAATTGCTTAAGGCGACTGGTAAATGATCCTGGTGCCGAGTAGCCTTTTCCCGTGCCATCATAGGCGTAGGAACTCCAGTTTAGATAAGCTCTAGCTAAATCCTCGTCATTTTGCCAGTTCTGTGCCTCAATTAGACCTTGTATCCCTGCACCATATGCCCCAGGCTTGGAGCCAAATACGCGATAGCTAGCCTGTTGGCGTGCTGTCTGCGGATCTATTCCTTGGGCAATCAATTGTGATTTTTCTTGCTGTACCTGTGCTGCTAAAGGATTCATCTCTGCGGTTTCGGGTAAGTCGGCTATTGTCTGGGTTACTTTGTTTAATAAATTGATTATATTGGGAAAAGAATCGCGGAAAAACCCTGAGATTCTGACCGTTACGTCAACACGGGGACGATTCAAAATTGAGGCGGGTAGTACTTCAAAATCAACTACTCGACGTGACATGCCATCCCAGACTGGTCTAACTCCCATCAATGCCATCACTTGGGCAATATCATCCCCCCCAGTCCGCATGGTAGAGGTTCCCCATATAGAAATAGCTAAAGATTGGGGATAATCACCATTTTCTTGGGTATAGCGTTCAATTACTGCTGCTGCTGCTTTACTGCCTACCGACCAGGCAGTTTCCGTTGGAATACCTCGGATATCTACCGCATAAAAGTTACGTCCTGTGGGTAATACTTCTGGTCGTCCACGAGTAGGGGCGCCTGATGCTCCACTAGGTATATACTGTCCATCTAAAGCTTTTAAGAAGTTGTTAACTTCAGCATCGCTTTGAATTAAGTTTGGTAGGAGCGTTTCTTGGAGCCACTGAAGTTGTAATTGGGTATTGGGTAGTGGACAATCAATAACTGCTGGTAAATTTTGCATCAGGTTATCTACTAATTCAGCCGCGATTGATTCGAGAATTGCGATCGCATCTCCCGTAGTTCTGACTTGTTGTAACTGTTGCCGATATTTATCCTGCCAAGCTGAAAGATCCTCTAAGGGTGATTGAATAATCTTTTCTGGAGATAAAGGGCTGTCAGCACCCAACAACGGATCGAAATCCCAACCAAAATCTTGAGCTAAAGCCTGGGTGATACCCATACGGTTGATGCTAGGGGAACGAGCGATCGCAATCATCAAATCCCGTAGTTGTGAGCCTTGGGGACATTTACCAAAGATATGTAGACCATCCCGTATTTGCGCCTCTTTTAGTTCACAAAGATAACCATCAGCTACCGCCAGAAATTGAGTGAGGGTTTTGGTATCAGTAGGCTTGACTCCTAGGTCTTGATCCAGGTTTTCTTGCTGTACCAATTGCTGAATGCGATCGCTGATAATGTCTAATCTAGTAGGATCTAAACTTTGAGCTTCATAATATTCATCAATTAGGGCTTCTAGTTTGTCCAACCCACCATAGAGTTCTGCCCGTGTAAGAGGCGGCGTGAGATGGTCGATGATGACAGCCTGTGCTCTTCTTTTTGCTTGAGACCCTTCACCAGGGTCGTTAACAATAAAAGGATAAAGATGAGGAATAGTATGTAGCGCCACTTCAGGATAACAATTAGCAGATAACGCCAGGCTTTTCCCAGGAAGCCATTCCAGATTGCCATGTTTGCCCACATGAACTATCGCCTGTACTCCAAAACAACTCCTCAACCAATAATAATAGGCAAGATACTCGTGAGTCGGCTCCAGATCAGGTGCATGATAATTTAAACTCGGATCGCGATCGTAACCCCGTGAGGGCTGGATACCAATAAATACATTCCCCAACTGAATCCCAGGAATCTGGAGCGATTTTTGGTTGAACCTTGGTGATTCTGAAGAGGACGAATTGCAATTGCCATCTATTTTACCCCACCTCTCTTCAATACCTTGCTGTACTGCTTCAGGTAATGTCTGCCAATACTGTTGATATTCTTCCTGGGATAAGTTTTGATAGCTCGGGCGATTGATCCTACTTTCTGGATCATTGGTGATACCTTGAGTTAGTCGACGTATCAGCTCAGCGCCAGTTTGGGGAATATCAGTAATGGTATATCCAGCTTGCTCTAAAGCCTGAAGTATTTCAATACAGCTAGCTGGAGTATCCAAACCAACCCCGTTGGCAATGCGACCGTCTTTATTAGGATAATTCGCCAAAATTATTGCTACTTTGCGGTCTTGAGGTGACGTATTGGCTAACTTAACCCAGTTAGCTGCGGATTCAGCCACAAAATCAAGGCGATCTCGCCGTGGTTGATAGACAATCACGTTAGTTTCTAATCGCTGGTTCCAAGTTTGAGCCGACTTGAACGAAATCGCCCGCGTAATAATTCTGCCATCAACTTCAGGTAATGCTACGTTCATTGCCACATCTCGGGGCATCAATCCTTGGAGACTAGATTGCCATTGCTCTTCAGTACTACTACTTAAAATTACTTGTAAAACGGGTACATTGAGCTGCTGCCAAAATTTTAATTTAGCCGACTTGCCAATTTTTGCTACCGAAAAACTAGTGGTATTCAATAATACTTTTATTGGACTTTTTTGTAGTAAAGCTAACAGTTGTTGCTGTAATTCTATATTTCTTAATGAAGAGACAAATATCGGTAGGGGCTGAAGATTTAGAGCGACGATTGACTTACATAATTCATCAATTGGGGTAGTATTGCCTGCTAGGTAATGTGAACGATAAAACAGAATTACACAATTATAATTGTGCTGATGATCAAGCTTTAAATGATGCGATTTTGAAGACTTATTTCTTTGTTGATCATGCCAATTATATAGACCCAATTCAGGAACAGATTGTGGAAGAGGAGGATAATATTTTGTACCCAAAGAAATATCACTAATAAATTGCAGGGCATTGATATAGTTTTCTCTTCCAGCTTCAAGTATATATTGCCATAACTGGTTAACAGCCGCTAAAGAAACCGTAGAATGACTAATCAAATCTAGATCTGGCGCATTATCTCCAGGTATGACAAATAAATCAATTTTACTTAATGCTACTATCTCTTTGATGCGCTCAAACCCGTAAGACCAGTAAGCATTTCCACCCAGCAAGCGTAGGACGATTACTTTAGCTTTTAAGATTGTGTTTTCTACATATGCATCTATACTCAGTTGCTGTTGTAAATTTAAGAGATTAACAACTCGAATCTCGGGAAAACCTGGTTCCAAAAAATCAGCTGCTGTTGCTATAGATTGAATATCAGTATCAGCATAAGTTAGAAATATAATTGGAGCAGGAGATTGTTCAATCAAGATTACTCCCTCAGTATTGGGATTCCATCCCCCTGGTAATGCAGCAAGTTTATGCATAGTTTTATTGGTCTAATCTTGAGAAATAATTACAGTTCAGTCTAAGCCAATCAAAATGAGCCAAGCTATATGAACAGAAAAAAATCATACTATAGGCTGAATTTTAATTGTGTCGAGTTATTCATCTTCTATAGTCTTGAAAAAAATTGTTAATCATCACGTTTGGCATCAGCTTGCTCAACTATGGTTAGCAACGGCAGTTAAAGAGAAAACGTCTTTGATTACGGAAAATTCATTATTCAAGCTACTAGAACATGACTGTCAAATTCCCAATTCGCAACAGTTAAAAACAGGCAAATTTTTTTTGTTAATAACCCCGCAGTTTAATGCTTTTTTACGCCAAGAACAGGGGAAAATTGCCGAAACCTACCGAGTTAGCGTAATTTTCGACCGCCAAACCATAATCGATGAATTGACTCAGCTAGCAAGTCATCTAGTGACCAACCAAGCTGTTATCAATCAGATACTGACCGATTTTGTTCCCCAACCAACTAGCAATAACGATAGTTCTGCGGAATTTGTGCTTGAAGCAGTTAAATTGCTGATTAATAGTGTAGAGTATGCCGACCGCCAACCTAGTCTATCCACCACTCCCATGGAAAAATTACTTCGATACCAGGTAGAGCAGGAACGTATTTTTGAACAGATCAAGATTCAGATTAGTCAAAATCTCAACTTATCAGAGATTATTCAAACAGCAATTAATCATAGCTGTAGTTTTTTGAAATTAGATCGGCTGCTGATTTATCAGTTAAATGTCCCTCTGGAACCTCGTCGTCAGCTAAATTCTGAACCAGCTACCTTGATCGATGCGATCACTTACGAAGCCAGAAAAAATAATGGTGTTGCTTCGACCCTCTATCATCACGAAGATGCTTGTTGGCGTGAATCTCCAGGATGTAGAAATAAATATCATCAGGGATTTAGCCTGATCATTAACGATGTTGATACTGCTTCTCACTTAAACCCCTGTCTACAGTCATTGATGACCACTTTTCAGGTCAAAGCCAAGATGGTGATGCCAATTAACATTCGGAGCAAATTATGGGGCTTAATCATCGCTCATCAGTGTGTACCGAGAATCTGGCATCATCAAGATATACAGTTTTTGCGTCAGGTAACAGAGTATATTGCGATCGCAATTTTCAATCATCAATCTTATCAACAACTTCATCACCAAAAACAGTTACTAGAGAAGCAGGTACAAATCCAAGCACAACAGCTCAAAGATGCCTTGATCGCAGCAGAAGCAGCTAGTAAGTCGAAACACGATTTTTTGGGCAGCATGAGCCATGAACTACGAACTCCTTTAACTTGTGTTATTGGTTTATCTAGCACTCTACTACAGTGGTCATCCACTAAAGAAAGAATGCCCCTGCCCCCTGAAAAACAGCACGAATACTTACATCTAATTCAACAGAGTGGTAGGCATCTGCTGGCTTTGATTAACAACATTTTGGAATTTTCCGATGTGGAATCGGGAAAGGATCTGCTCAATATTCAGCAAATCTCACTAACTGAGGTCGTCAAGCATTCTTTACACCTGCTACAGGAGACTGCTATCCAGAAAGGAATATCCCTCAGTTCTGAAATTAGAATCAAACCAGAACAGGATTACTTTTTTGCCGATGAAGTCAGATTGAAAGAGATCTTGTTTCATATCCTCAGTAACGGAATTAAGTTTACCCCCCAAGAAGGCAAAGTTATCCTCAGAGCCTGGCGAGAAAAACATCAGGTTATCTTTCAAATTGAAGATACGGGAATCGGTATTGCTAGTTCAGAAATCCCAATTTTATTTGAAAAATTCAAGCAAATTGAGAACTTTCGCCGACGGGTTCATGGTGGTACTGGCTTGGGGTTAGCCCTCACCAAAAAACTGATTGAATTACACGGTGGCACTATTGAAGTGGAGTCCGAATTAGGGCAAGGCTCGATGTTTACGGTCTACTTACCCGAAACAACTCCCATCAGAAATAGTTTGGTCAAATCAAGCGCTGTCTCTCATAGCAAATTAAGTTCTCAGACAATCGTCCTTGTTTCCGAAGATGATGCTAGTGCTACTTTTATCTGCCAACTGCTGAATACGATTGAATATCAGGTAGTCTGGTTGACGGATTCGGCGATGGCAATCAGTCAGATTGAATTACTGCAACCCAGAATTGTAATTATTGACCAAGATTGCTCGGTAATGGATGTTAAAAATGTGGTCAATGCCATTGCTCGTACTTCACTAGCTGAGCATACGAAGGTAACTTTGTTATGCGATCGCCTTGAACATCAGGAGTGGCAGAAATTCACTGAGTGTGGGGTGGATGAATATTTGCTTAAATCAATGAATCCTGTGCAAATAATCGATACAGTCAATAATTTGATCGAAAGTGAGTATGGTGAGAGTGAAGCTAACTAAGTAAGATAGGGCGGAACAACTTTGAATAAAGATTTGAAGTTCCCTATCTTAGCCAGCAATTATTCTACCGTTGCTTCGCTAGCTTCCTTGTTTTCTTTGACTTCTTGCTGTTCTTTAGCTCTTTTTTCTCTTTTTTTACGGCTGGCTTCCAAGACATCTTCAATGACCTTGAGTAGCTGGGTCATTTTTTCCAAACTACCACGATATACATCCAGGTCTTTTTTCATTTTTTCCCCAGATATCTGGAGATGCTGGGTAATTTGATCGATCACCTGCTCGCATTTTTCCTGATCTTTGACTAATTCAGCATCACATTCTTCTAGTAAAGTATAAATGCCAATGGCAAACGGACGACTATACTTGAAATTAGCACTACTGGCGATCGCTTTGATCGGTTCAACTAAATAACCAGTATCCTCAGTTCCAGTAGGATTGGCGAACCAGGCAATTAATTCATCCTGCGACTTGTCCTTAGCGAGGGACAATAAGGCTCCTGCTTGAGACTTATAGACTTGAGGGTCAGCACTGGTCGATGTACAAAGAGCATTGAATATTTTTTCTTTATCCTCTTCTGGCTGATAACCCTGCATCAAACGCTGGAAGGAAGTTACGATTCCCAAATAATAAATAGGGTCTGGTTTGAAGTCAGTATTCACTGATAAGAGGTGCATTTCTACCAGTAATTCTTCAATCACTCGACGATATACGGAGTTGATGGGTCGAGGATACGCATCATAGAAAGCCCTTTTACTATCGGAAACAGTTTTCATAATTAAGTATTAATCTTTTCTATTTAACAAAATATCTATCCTATGAGTTTTTGATTTTTGCTCGCTTTGTGAGCGATTTACCAAAACACTACTCTTAGCATATCTTTATATTATGCAATGATTCTGCCCTATTAACGGAGATTTATGATCCCAGTCTCCCCTCAGGGGTGACAAAATAAAGCAATAAATACTGACCTATCTATCCTACATCTATGGATTTATCGACAATTAAACCACAAGAGTTAATTTGCCCCCAACTACCCCTAGCAGTGTATCGAGAGGTAGTAGCTCATCTGCGCCAGGTTGAAGGAGTGGATGCCAAGCTAATTATGCGTTCTATTGAGCATGACCCCACAGCCAAGTTCGATTATTATCGAAGTCAGGTTTCAGCATTGCAAATTGACTATCCAGCCGATTTGACAGGTGAGGTGCAGCAACAGATTGAGCGCATCCTCGATTATTATGCTCAAGTTTATGCTCCTTGGCAGATAAAATCATAAGGTTAAAGATTCTGAGTAAAGTTAATAATCTGGAACTACCATGACTCTGATCTCTTAAAATTAAATTAAATCCAGACCAATCAAAACTCAATGTTGCCGAGAGAAGACTTATTAAAGCGAGTAGAAAATAAAGCAGAAATCACCAAGGTTATTGATAAAGCAGATCAAGCCATTAAAAACTGGGAGATCGTCCTTACAGATTTTTTGTCTCCCCCTGTACTAGCAGAAGTACAGTTGATTTTTCAGAATCTTACGGAAATCATTGCTTTACCTTGGGGTGGCTATCCTCAGGCAGAAAGGCAGCGAGTGGGCTTATCTCGTCCTGATCTTCCTCTGGATCAATCTCAAGTTGAATTAGCTGCTTTGGATATTGCGGGTAATTTTCTATTTGATCCTGCTACTCATCGAGATTTTTTGGGTTCACTCTTAGGCACAGGGATTGTCCGAGAAAAAGTAGGCGACATTATTGTTTTAGGAGAAAGAGGCGCCCAAGCAATTGTAGTTCCCGAAATGGTTGATTTTCTGACTTCAAGCCTTACTCAAGTCAGATCGGTGGCGGTGACTACCCAGCAAATAGAATTTAGCGAACTCAAGATTCGCCCCCCCAAAAAGAAAGAAATGACTACTGTAGAAGCATCAATGCGTTTAGACGCGATCGCCTCCGCTGGCTTTGGTATGTCCCGTAGTAAAATGGCGAATGCCATTACAGGAAAAGATGTGCGAGTTAATTGGAAGGAAGTTACTCAATCTAGTTACAACGTTAAGTCAGGGGATTTGATTGCCGTAAGGGGTAAAGGTAGATTGGAAATCGGCGAAGTTTCCGTTACTAAAAAACAACGTTATCGGGTTAGCTTGGTACGTTATAAGTGAACTTACTTAGCGATCCTATTTGAGTTGAGAAAATTAAATAGCGTTGCTAGAAAATAGGAAACAGGGTTTTCCATAACTGATTCAAGATTGCTATGGTTTACAGATTAAGCTCAACTAAAATTTATCCTCAGATACTCAATTAGATATATTTAATTTAAACTTATGACAACAACGCCACAATCATCTGCCCCAGAAGAAATGAAGTATGGAGAAAGAGCGATCGCTGAAGGGGAATTAATTACTTTTCCCAATCCCCGAATTGGTCGTAAGTATGATGTCAGTATTACTCTGCCTGAATTTACTTGCAAATGTCCTTTTTCAGGTTATCCTGACTTTGCCACCATCTATCTTACCTACTCTCCTGATCAGACAGTCGTCGAGCTTAAAGGTTTAAAACTCTATATCAACAGCTATCGCGATCGCTATATTCCTCATGAAGAAGTGGTCAATCAAATTCTTGATGATTTCGTGGCTGCTTGCGATCCCCTAGAGGTTACTGTCAAAGGTGACTTCACTCCTCGTGGTAATGTGCATACAGTAATTGAAGTCCACCATCAAAAATCTTAAATATAGCGTGATAATTGATTGACCTATCCTTATAAGTTATCTTTTTTAGGGAATAGGGAACAGCACAAATAGACCCTGTTAGATAATGAATCTAGTTCTTGATAATTCAGCTGTCAGAATCGATTACAATGCAATAGTAAAGATTTGTTAATCCAACTAGACAGGCAAGCTCAATCATGAAAAGCGAAATAAAACCAAGCGTAACTCCCAACCTAGAAGAACCTAAGTTTGGCTTCAATTCCTATTCCGAGCGTTTAAATTCCCGTGCCGCGATGATCGGGTTTGCGGCGATTTTGATTATTGAATACACTACAGGCAAAGGTTTATTAGCTTGGTTAGGTTTGCAATAATTTTGCCAGTAACTAAAGCCTAATAAATCTGGGGATGTAATTATCAGCTACATCCCTAACAATTTGTTTCTTAGAGGTTAGTAAATATTGCTTTTAACCATCGCCTGACTTTATTGCTAAAATCTGGTTCGGTTACAATTCCTTGGCTAGGGCTAAACAAAAATGCTAACCAGAAACAAATAAAGATAACCATCACAATTGCCGCGCCAGAAGGCAAGTCAAAATAATAGCTACTATACATGCCCGCAACGCTAGAAAACGCGCCAATAATTGAACCAAGAATCATCATTGATCCAAGTTCTTTAACTAGTAAATAAGCCGTAATGGCTGGTCCGACCAATAAGGACATCACCAGCAATACCCCAACGGTCTGCATACTGGCAACGATGGTTAAAGTGATGGCACATACTAAGCCAAAATAGAGTAGATTTACTGGCAAACCACAAGCTTTTGCCCCTATAGGATCAAAAGTATAAAATTCTAGTTCTTTATAGAAAAGTTTAGTCAGCAACAAGATAAATCCCGTGATTAACAAGGTGCGCCAGAGGTCACTACTAGTTACACCTAGAATGTCACCGAACAATATCTCATCTAAATTGATTTGATTAGTTTCTAAAGTATTAATCAAAATTATGCCCAATGCCAAGAAGCTAGTCAGAGTCAATGCCATAGCTGCATCCACTTTAATCCGCGATCGCTTTTGGATGCCCATGACAACTAAAGCACTTAATACCCCAGCAATAAAAGCACCGATTGCTAAGTTTATTTCTAGAAAAAAAGCAATGGAGATGCCAGGTAATACTGCATGGGAAATCACGCCGCTCATCATCCCCATCTGCTGCAAGATTAAATAACTTCCTACTACTGCGCTTAGAACACCTAAAGCCAACCCGATCGCGATCGCCTGGCGCATAAACTCAAATTCTAGGGGTTCAATTAGCCAAGTTAGTATTGACAGCATGGTTAATAGTTAACAATGGCGACAGCAAATCAAAGGAGCGATTGTAGGCTTGATTAATATTAGCGTTGGTTAAAACCTCTTCTGTGCTTCCCGAGGCAATCAGCCTTTTATTTAATAGTAATAATTGATCGTAATTATTTAAAGTTTCACTGAGATCATGGCTGATTACTAGCAAAGTTTTTTGCTGCGCTTTGAGTTCCCGAAACATTTCAAACATAATTGTTTCGGTTTGACGATCTACATTATTAAATGGCTCATCCAATAGCAGCAGATCTGCTTCTTGAGCGATCGCTCTAGCTAAAAAGACTCTTTGCTGCTGTCCTCCTGATAGTTCGCTAATCTGGCGATCTCGATATTGCCAAACCCCAACTTGTTTCAAAGCTCGCTCGACTATTGCCTGCGATCGCTTACTATACTGGCGAAACCAACCTGTGGTAGCGATTTGTCCCATCATAACCGCTCTGGCGACGGTAACGGGATAGTTCCAATCAATTTGGGTTCTCTGTGGTACGTAAGCAACTCGATTTAATTGCTTAGCTAAGGGACGCTGTTGCCAATTCACGGTTCCTGTGGCTGAAGGTACTAAGCCTAAAAGAGCCTTGATCAAGGTGCTTTTTCCTGCACCATTGGGTCCTAATAAACCCGTGACGTGTCCCGACTGTAGAGTAAATGAAACCTGCTCAATTGCCCAAGCGTGACGATAATTTACGCTTAGGTTACAAACTTCCAGCATTAATGAATAAAAATAAGAATCATTATCATTTTATCTTAGAATAACTAGAATCATTATCATTCATTCTGGTTATCAATTGGAGGTCGCAAGCAATGAGACTGAAGAACCATCAAAGTTTAAAACACATTTGGAGTCTGATATCAATTGGCATGATGGTTGGCTTGATTAGTAGCTGTGGCAAGACCCCCAGTATTTCTGCTCAAGCACAAACTAAGCCAAAGGTTGCGGTCTCACACAACGTAATTTGTGACATGATTGATACCATAGCAGAAGACACAATTGATACGACCTGTTTACTTGATCATAATCAAGACCCCCATACATTTCGCCCTACTCCTAGCGATCGCCAGGCAATAGCAGCAGCACAGCTAGTACTTTACGGTGGTTACAATTTAGAGTCCCAGTTAATCGATCTAATTGAAGCCAAAACTGACCAAGAAGCCTCCCAAACAAAAATTGCTTTATTTGAAAAAGCAATAGCTGAACCGATTATGGCAAGTCACGAACACGGACACGAAGAACACGGTCATGAAGAACATGGACATGAAGAACATGGACATGAAGAACACGGTCATGAAGAACACGAAGCAGAATTAGAATTAACTGCCGATCCTCATGTGTGGCACAGCGTTGAGAACACAGTAGCAATGGTGGAACAGTTAAAATCTCTACTAACGCAGCTCAATCCACAATCAGCAGAGCTTTATCTCAACAACAGTTCAGCTTATACCGAACAACTATGGCAACTTGATGCCTGGATTAAAGAGATGATTGAGACCATCCCCCAAGGTCAAAGGGTATTGGTTACAACCCACAGCTCCCTCAACTATTTTGTCCAAGCTTATAATTTGGAAGGCTATCAAACTTTACAAGGAATAAGCTCCGACGATTCTCCCAGCGCCGCCCAAGTTAGAAATCTGGTTGCGAAAATCAAACAAGCCAACGTGCCGACTATTTTTGCCGAATCGACCAAAAGCGATCGCGTAATTAATAATGTAGCCCGTGAAGCTGAGGTCAAACTAGCTGACTCCAAACTGTACGCCGATGGCTTGGGAGATGGAGCAGATTACCCAGAGATGATGTCCCATAATACCTGTACCATTGTTAATGGGTTGGGCGGAACATGCCAGCCATTTATCGCAGAAAATTAGGCAGCAGGCTGTGCCAATAGAGGATCTAGTTCGTTTTTACCATCGAGTTCGTAAAGATCGTCACAGCCACCCAAATGGCGATCGTTAACAAAAATTTGCGGCACAGTTCGACTCCCGTTAGCCCTTGCCGCCATGTTATCGCGAGCAACGTCATTGCCGTCTATCTTATACTCGGTAAAACTTACTCCTTTCCACCACAAAAGCAGTTTTGCACGAATACAAAAAGGACAAGTCGCCCAGGTATAAATTTCTACCTTCGCTTTAATTTGTTCTGGATGTCGGTTGAGGATTGGATTCAGAAAGTCTAGCATAATTATCTAGTGCGATCGCGGTGGTGAATATTCTGTCTTATGTTTTGATAATAAAGCAAGTGAACACTGAAAGCACCAAATATCTACCAGTACTTATATAGTTTAATAATAATTTGATTTAAGTGAAAACAACCAAAGGTTGATAATTTAAAATACATTCAGGGATTTCCCTGATTTACAGCTATTGAAAACAGAAGTTAATTTGTAAATTAGTTTGCTGTTGAGATTGTTATTTAGCTTAATTTAGTTTTAATCTTACTACTATATTTTTCTGACTATTCAACTATAATATTCCTGAAAAATATTAAAAACAATATTAAACTCTTTAAACAGATCTCAGTCACAACTATATTTATATATTTAACCATTTTGTAATCAGTTAGCTTGTATTTAAGCCATAGGCTGAGGAAAAGTTTTGAGTTTATTTTCTCAAGAGAAGGCAAAAAATTTACTATCAATATACGGATATATTGTTGCTGGTGGAGTCGGTAGTCTGCTAATACTTTTCTTGATTCAGCGGAGTTTGCCTCTTAATAATCGAGCAGCGAGAAAATATCATCGCCATATTCACATTGCACTCCAAGAAGTCTCAAAGCTCGAAAAATATCTACTTACTAATCAGAATTTATCTGAACCAAAAACTAAAAATTTAAGCTTTCAGCTAGATGCTGTTGACACGTCAATTGATACTTTAAAGGATATACCAAGCTTTTATAGTCAGCAAAAGCAACAGATATTAAAAGAAAAGTTAGATAGCCAAGCATCACTATTATCTAAGCAGTCAAAGCTGATCGATCAATTACAAAATGCTCAAGCAGAATTCAAGCAATCCTGTTCGGAGATACCAAAGCTGAAGAGCGAGGTTGTAAATAATCCTAATCTTTTTGGCAGTAATATTCTGGTTGATAGTGATTTATTCATTTTACTGAATAATTTATTAGATATTTCTATTGTTTACTGTCAAAATAAAGAGAGCCAATTAGCCACATCTATTCAAGCTAAAATTAATGAGATTAATCTTTTACTAGAACAAGATCAGTTTGCTGACAATAAGTTTATTATCACGGAATTTATTAGTCATAATAGTAATATAATCTCTCAAAATAAAATAGTTGTCTCTCTACGAAATAAAATAGAGTTTGAGACTC
>JBCDEP010000024.1:0-52033 GCA_039179675.1 Cyanobacteria bacterium P01_G01_bin.67 | reverse complement strand
AAATCACTCTCAGCCCATCCCGAATATGAGTTTATTAAAGAGCTGACTCAACCTGGAGACATTGTCTTTGAATGTGGCACTCATCATGGTTTAACTGCAATTCTCTTGTCACATTGGGTAGGCACAACAGGAAAAGTTATTGCATTTGAAATTAACCCGAGAAATGCCCAAATAGCACGTCAAAATATCGAACTTAATCAGCTCGAAAACATTACGTTAGAACAAAAGGGACTTGGAAGTGAGGCAACAAAGCTTCAGATTTTTAATAAATCAAATTCATCAGTAACTCCTGCCAAGATAATTTCAGTTTCATGGCTAAAAAACTTTCTTTACGGAACAGAAGAAGCAGAAATTATAACTTTAGATGATTATGCTCAAGCATCATCATTCATGCCAACATTCCTTAAAATAGATGTTGAAGGATATGAAAGTGAAGTGTTAAAAGGTGCCACAGAAATATTGCAAACTCTGCCTAAGCTAGAAATAGAAATACATACGGAAATATTGTCTCGCTATCATACTTCAGTTAAAGAAATTTTTGAGCTAATAAATATCGAAAATTACCAAACCTGGATTCAATGGAATGATGAGGAGAAACCAGAAAAATTTGATTTGCAGCAAAAAATAGACCATAGAGTTCATTTGTTTGCCATACCTAAAAATATTGAAGCCTAGATAGTAAAGAAAACTAACGGTAAATTACTTTGAAATCTTCTGGGTAATCAGAATTAAGGCTAAATGATTCTAATAGCATCACCATCAGAACTAAGATTTGTCCCTCAAGAAATTTTGCTCTTGATTTTAGTCATGTTGATTGAGTCACGCATTGCTGGATTGTTAATGCCACCTAATGTGTAGCATTCTCATTTTGGTGAGGTACAAAGTTGCTCGTTTTGAGGCAGGAGGCAGGGGGCACAAAGGCGCTTAGCCCTCAAGGAAGATGCGACAAAGGCTTTAGCCTTTAGCCGCATGTAAGGTGTACTCACCGCATCTATTAACCCTTACATGCGGACTTCGTCCTTTGTCGCTCCGCATATTCACCGCATGTATAGTAGGTAGTAGTAAGACATATCTCATGGATTTGAGCGCAAGATGTGCCGAGGTTTCCTCAGCTTACAGAATCGCGTTGTTGAGAAACGCTATATTTTGCTAATTGATAAGAAAATCCCAGAGTACTCCAAACCTTACCTCATCAGATGAGAAAATATAGCGGATGGCGCACGACTTTGCGGAGATCGCAGCAGGCAAATGTACTACGCTGTGATCTAATCTCGCTCTCTCTGTACGAGATTTAAATCTGCAACTTCAAAAGTCATTTGCAATTCCCAATCAATTAGTTAGTGCAAAAAAACAATCTTCAAGTACTCGAAATTATTTTAAGTGCGATCGCTTTGATTTTGGCTACCTCCATTTTTCTCAAAGCGATCTTTGATATTGATACTAACTATGATGTGGGTTGGTATCATCTTCCTTTTGCTGCCAGAATTTGGGGAATTGTCCCAGCAGAATCTTTTTTATCAGAGAACTTGATTGAGTATCGCTTTGATGGGTTTCCGTTATTAGCGCATTTTTTGCAGGGTTTGCTATGGAAACTGACAGGACGGATTCAGGCGACGAACCTAGTTAGTTATTTCAGTCTGATTCTTTATTTTTGCTTCCTCAGAAACTATTTTAAAGTTCCCCTATATTTATCCGTAATCGGCATTTTTACGATTCCTGCGGTGTTGACCCATGCTTCTACTAGCTTTGTCGATCTTCCAGGCAATGTGGGAGTGGCTGCTTTGATGATGATGATTTATGATTTTTTTCGGTACTCTAAATTACCATCACCAAGAAAATTAATTATTGCTTTTCTGGGAGCAGCGATCGCCGTCAATACAAAACCACAGCTACAGCCCTTAATTTTTGTGCTTTATGGAGTTTTAGGCATTAGATTAATTTGGCTGTATTTTCAACATACCAAGAGCAATGAACGGAAGTTATGGCTGATATTACCCTTAGCAGCGATCGCTTCTGTCTTAATTTTTGCTACGCCGATTAAAAATGTAGCGCTCTACGGTAACCCTTTTTATCCCATCAAAATTGAAGTGGCAGGAGTTGTTCTTAATCACAAGCTAACCCCTCAAACCTACGCTGAAGGTGATCGCCCCCAGCAGTGGCTACAGTCAATTTTAGAAATCAATACTCCAGAATGGTCAACAGATCAGTTTAATGAGGGTGATGAACGTTATTTAGACCGAGCAGGAGGTTTTTTCGGTGCTTATGTCGTCTTTAACTTGCTATTGCTGATTAGTTTAACTATTCAAGAACAACTACAAAATCGAACACCTCCCTCATATAAGCGACGCAACGCAACTACTGCTTTATTAACGATCTTGTTGGTATCTTTTATTCCCGCCAACTTTCCCCAATCCCATGAATTGCGCTATTTCATGTTCTGGATGATTACTTTGGTATCCTTAAACTTGTGCATTGTTTCCTCCCTGCAAAATCAAGGATTTAAATGGCTACAGCCCAAATATTTAGGGGTTGTCTGTCTCTTATTTCTGGCAATTGTCTGCATCAGAATTGACGATCACTACCTCAGACCTATATTCAACTCGTTTGAACCTTATCTCAAAGACACAGCTAAACCTGAACTTTTGGCACAAATGGTTCCCCATAAACGCAGCTGTCTGATTGCTCGTCATGCTATTCCCGATATTAAAGCTGTTCCATTTGCCTCGATTCCCAACGCTTTTTATTACAGTGCTTATTTCCATCCCGAGATTGGCTATGACTATAGTATTAAAGCAGCGATTGACCCTTTAGATTGTGGTGATTTACCTGTCATTCCTCCGAATGCCGCAGATTTTATTGAACCCTAATACATTGAGCATTGAGCATTGAGCATTGAGCATTGAGCATTTAACAGTAAATTGATTATTGCAATTTTGATATGAAAACTTCAAATAATCAAACTTATAACCATAAAAATCCTCAGCCTGCACCACGTAAACTGGGATTAACCACGCTTTTACAGGCGATCGCTGCCTTGGCACTCTGCTTAATATTTTTGAAGGCAATTATTGACATCGATACTAATTACGATACCTGGTGGTATCATTTACCCTTTGCTGCCAGAATTTGGGGCATTGTTCCTTTAGAACAATTTACCCCTGAGTTAGTTATTCAATATCGATTCGAGGGGTTTCCTCTCTTGGCTCATTGGTTCCAAGGTTTATTGTGGTTGGTCACAGGAAGAATACAGGCAGCTAACTTAGTTTGCTTTTTTAGTGTAATTATTTATATTGTTTTTCTGAAAACTCGGTTACAAGTTCCTTGGTATTTATCAGCAATCTCTCTACTGGCAATTCCCACTGTATTTACCCATGCAGCGACTTGTTTTGTGGATTTGCCAGGTAATATCGGCATGTCGGTGTTGATGATGATGACCTATCTCTTGTTTCAAGAACCTAAGCTTCCTAGTCTTCGGGATTCGATTGTTATGTTTCTGGGGGCAGTAACGGCAGTCAATACAAAGCCTCAATTACAGCCGTTAACGTTTTTAGTATGTTGCATCATTGGTTTGAGACTAATTTGGTTATATTTTAAACAATCCTCTGCCGTTAAGCACAAACTATTCAAAATCTTGCCCTTGGCTTTGCTCGCATCCCTATTAATTTTTGCCACCCCAGTTAAAAATATTGCCTTACATGGTAATCCCTTTTACCCGATTAAAATTGAGGTAGCAGGAGTGGTACTTAACCATAAATCTGTCCCTAAAACTTATCAAGAAGGTAATAGACCGCAAAAATGGCTCGATTCAGTCCTCGAAATCACTACTCCTCCGTGGTGGTCAACCGATCAATGGAATGCAGGAATCGAGGAATATATGGATCGGGGGGGTGGTTTTTTTGGGGCATACGTTATTTTCAATATTCTATTGCTAATTGGCTTATCAATACAGGAACAAGCTCAACATCGGCAATTACCAGCAGCAGAGGTAAAAACTGAGGCTCGCATGGCATTGGGTACAGTATTCCTGATGTCTCTCGTCCCAGCTAATTTCCCTCAATCCCATGAACTGAGATATTTTATGTTCTGGATGATTTCCTTGGTGTCTCTCAACCTCTATCTACTGTCCCGCAGTCCAGCTCATTGGCGGCGCTGGCGATGGTTACAACCAAAATATGTAGGATTAATCTACTTGATTTTTCATATATTCGTTCAGAATAAAATTGGTAGATTTTATGGTAGACCCGTAGGGATTAGTTGGGAAAAACATCTCAGCAATACGGTTAAACCAGAACTTTTAAGTAAAATCACCCCCTCAGCTCAAGTTTGCCTCAGAAGTAAACATGGCATATCTAACGAGCAACAAATACCCTTTGTCCCAATTCAAAATACCTTTCTCTATAGTTCTTACTTTCATCCCGAATTAAACTATTCTTATTCAATCCGAGCTGCTGTCGACTTAGAAAACTGTGGAGATCGCCAGATAATACCGAGTGAATAACCTTTAATTGATTAATTGATTGCTAATAATTATTTGGTTGGTTGGTTGGTTTGGTCGAAAATTTTAGTAGTCGCTGTCGGCAACACAAATTCCTTTACATTTGATGCCGTTGCTAGCCGTACGTAGACAATGAGGGCATAAAATTTTTTCAGCTTGCTCTTCTGAATTATGGTTGACAGATGAAGGTTCTGGTTGTGTTTGGGATTGGGATGTCATCAAAGTAAAGATATGATTGATTGATATCTGCTATATTCTAATTTTTTCTGTGGGGGCGACACAGAGCTTAAACAAAAAAAAGGTGGGTTAATCCCACCTGAAACAAAAATGTAGCTTGAATTTACTTATTCTAGCGATCGACAGACCCCATAATAATATCAACACTACCCAGAATCGGCATAATATCCGCTAGCTTGACGCCTTTGAGCAATTCTGGAAGAATTTGTAAATTGTTAAAGTCAGGGGCGCGAATTTTCCAACGCCAAGGGAAGACATTATCATTACCAACAATAAAGATTCCTAATTCTCCCTTGCCACTTTCCAGTCGCACATAATGTTCTCCCTCGGGAATTTTAAAAGTGGGTGCAACTTTCTTTGCCACGTACTGGTATTCAAAATCATTCCATTTAGATTTACGTCCTTCTGCCAGACGATTGGCTTCTAAGTTCTCATAAGCTCCTCCAGGAATACCTTTTAAGGCTTGGCGAATAATCTTGATTGATTCGCGCATCTCCCGAACCCGCACTAGGTACCGAGCAAAACAGTCACCAGCAGTTTCCCAATGAATATCCCAGTCGAAGTCATCGTAACACTCGTAATGATCGACTTTTCTCAGATCCCATTTAACTCCAGAAGCACGGAGCATCGGTCCTGACAGACCCCAATTAATTGCCTGATCGCGGGTAATTGTACCAACCCCCTCAACACGGCGACGGAAAATAGGATTATTGGTAATTAATTTCTCATATTCGTCAATTTTGGGCTCGAAATAATCGCAAAAATCATTACACTTATCGATCCAGCCGTAGGGTAGATCGACTGAGACACCACCAATACGAAAATAATTATTATTGACCAATCTTTGTCCTGTGGCAGCCTCCCAAAGATCGTAGATTAATTCCCGTTCGCGGAAAATATAGAAAAAGGGAGTTTGTGCCCCAACATCAGCCATAAACGGTCCTAACCATAACAAATGATTAGCAATGCGGTTTAACTCCAGCATGATGACTCGAATATACTGAGCGCGCTTGGGAACTTCAATTCCAGCTAGTTTTTCGGGTGCATTAACAGTAATTGCCTCATTAAACATCCCCGCCGCATAGTCCCAACGACTGACATAGGGGACATACATGACGTTAGTACGATTTTCAGCAATTTTCTCCATACCTCGGTGGAGATAACCAATTACTGGTTCGCAGTCAATTACATCTTCCCCATCGAGAGTCACAATCAGGCGCAAAACGCCATGCATTGATGGGTGATGAGGTCCCATGTTGAGAATCATGGGTTCGGTTCTAGTTTCTATCTGTGCCATAAATCAGCAATTTTTCTGTTATGAGGAATTGTTATCTTCTACTGCTACTTTGTAATCTATCTTATCTAGTTTCTCGACGGTCAAGGAAACTTTTTGTTGAAGGCAACTTTGTGACCAAAGATTTTCCCTCAGATCGAATTCTTCAAAAATTTATGAATGATTATTGAAAAATTTAACTATAAATGAAGATTATGTTCTAGCTTTCCTTTATGATTGTGTGTATCAGAATACAATAGCGGAGTTGTAGGTATGGTGGTACAGGTAGATCGAGTAAGTTCTCTGTTAAATCCTTTTCAACGTTTTGGAGTCAATCTCGGCTTAACCAGAATTGAAAAACTACTAGCCGACCTCGGTAATCCTCACCATCAGGTGCCAATTATTCATGTTGCAGGAACAAATGGCAAGGGTTCAGTCTGTGCCTATCTAGCTTCGATTCTAACTGAAGCAGGCTATCGAGTGGGACGTTATACTTCACCCCACCTAGTTGACTGGACAGAGCGAATTCAGCTCAATGGTCAAGCGATCGCTGATGCTGTTCTGGCAGAAATCTTACAGGACATCCAGGAAGCTATTGATCCAGAGAGTGAAAGCCCGACTCAGTTTGAGGTGATCACAGCTGCCGCCTGGCTTTATTTTGCCCGCTCCCAAGTAGATATTGCGGTCATGGAAGTTGGTCTAGGGGGCAGACTTGATGCGACTAATGTCAAAGATGAGGTTTTAGTCAGCGTAATTACTTCTTTGAGTAAAGAGCATTGGCAACGTCTGGGTCCTACCGTAGCTGATATCGCCCGAGAAAAGGCTGGAGTAATTAAAGCGAATTGTCCTGTGGTCGTTGGTCAACTGCCTTCGACAGCAAAAACAGTGGTCATGGCAAAAGCTGAAACATTAGACGCTCCAGTAACCTTAGTCAAACCTGCCACAGAAATCAATCTTGCCACTGCTAACGGCTCTAAATGGGCGAAATATCAAAATTTAGAATATCCTTTACCTCTCTTAGGGAAGGTACAGTTAGGTAATTCGGCAATTGCGATCGCCACTATCAAAAATCTCCAGCAACAAGGCTGGGAAATTCCTGAATTAGCGATTCAAACAGGAATGAATAAAACTCGTTGGTTGGGAAGATTGCAGTGGACAACCTGGCATAACCAACCACTGCTAATTGATGGTGCCCATAACCCAGCGGCGGCGATCGCTCTGAGACAGTTCGTAAACACTTTGAATCAGCCGATAACTTGGATTATGGGCATGCTATCGACTAAGGATCATCAGGATATTTTTGAGGTGTTGTTACAACCAGGAGATGAACTGCATTTGGTTCCAGTCCCAGATCATAGCAGTGCCGAACCTGAGGAATTAGCTAATTTAGGAACTCAGGTTTGTCCCCGATTAAACAAATGCCAAACCTACCCGAATATCTTTACCGCTCTGGATACGGTTATGGAGTCAGCCAAAACTATCGATCAATCACAAACTATTGTTCTGTGCGGCTCTTTATATCTAATTGGGCACTTATTTCAACACACTAATATTTCTCAATCAAACTTACTGAATTAAGCAGCTGTTTACTAACTGATTACAATAGAGACGGATACTATAATAAATGATTTAATAGATAACCGTTAACTAAAGTCAAAACCTTGAATAATGTCCAGTAGCGATCTTCAAATTACAAATTCTGACTGTATTGTTATTGGTGGCGGTATTACAGGATTAATCATCGCTACTATTTTGCAGCGTAGAGGAATCAAGATAACGATATTAGATCAGGGTCAAGATATCGGTGGGCGTTTAGCTACACGTTATCTCAATCAGGAAAATCCTCTTGAAGGGGTATTTGATTATGGCATTCAATATTTCAGTGTCACCCACCCTCAATTTCAGGTATGGGTTGATGATTGGTTGAAGCAGAAGCTAATTAAAGAATGGGGGCAGGGTTTTGGTAATGCAGATGCAACTCCTTGCTATTGCGGTATCAATGGTATTAACGATATTACTAAGTATTTAGCAAAAAATTTGGATGTTCACACCAACGCTAAGGTAATCGAGTTTAGCTACGACAAAAAATGGCTAGTTAACACAGAGCAAGATCAACAATATCAGGGAGATATGCTGGTAATGACCACTCCTGTGCCTCAATCTTTATCATTGTTAGATGCTTCTTTGATAGTTCTACCTTTAGAAACTAGATTCTCGTTAGAACAAATTGAATACGATAGCTGTATTGCTGTCTTAGCTTTGTTGGAAACACCCAGCAATATTCCCGCACCAGGAGGGATTCTTTTAGAAGACGATGCTTTAGTTTGGATAACGGATAATTATCAAAAGGGAATTTCTCCTGATGCTTATGGGGTCACTCTTCTGGCTACTTCTAAGTTTAGTGATGACTATTGGGATAGTGATGATGCTGAAATTGCCTATAAATTGGTAATCGCAGCAGCCGATTACCTAAATTCTCCGATGATCAAATATCAGGTGCATCGTTGGCGTTATAGTTCCCCCAAAACTTTTTATCATGAACCATGTTTAGAGTTAAGGGAATTACCTGTGGTAATGGCAGGAGATGCCTTTTGTGCTCCTACAGTAGAAGGTGCCGCAATATCAGCTATGGCTGCTGGGAAATTAATTAGTCAAAAATTTAAGGTTTAAGTTTAGGGCTGAAGCAAGGGTTCTACTGTTGGGGAGAATGAATCGGATTGGTCAAAATTAGTTTCGGGAATTTCCAGCAACTCCTCAGTTGGTGAAGGAGCAATTAAGCTACTGTTTTCAGGTCGCTTAAAATTATTACTAGAATTGGGCGCACTATAATCTGGTCGTGAAAGGCTAGAGTCAACGTCCAAAGAAGTATTTTCAAAACTTGAGCCTAAATTGTCTCCAAAATTAGAATTACTTAAACTGCTTCTGTGGGGGTTGTCTACTCCGTGATCTTCAATCTTAGTCGGGGGATTGGAGTATTTACCGATTGGTATCCCTTGTGGTGTTTGAAAACTGTCTCCCGAGGCATTGGTTTCTGGTAATGAGGGAGATGTTAACGGAATATTGCTTTCTCTGGCTAATTGCCCATAATTACTATTCTCTGATAACTTGTTGATTCCTGTTTGCTGTTCGGTATCATCGTTACGTAAAGTCGAATAAGTAAGTCCGCCAATACCAAAGGGGACTAGGAGTAGAATGCTAACTCCGAGAATAAAAGAGGGTGATTTAAAATCATTGTGCATTGTTCTCTTGCCGAATTAAGAGTAAGTTAAGTTTGATCGCCGACTTGAGTTTTAACCTAGCTAGCAATAGTAAAATAACCGATTAATCTCGACAGGATAGAGTCAAATCTGCCCTCAATCCTGAAAACTGGGGTCAACAATAAACCAGCACTAACTCCTAGCTATTCTTGGCTGTTGTCAAATCACAATAAAATTTTACCTGATTGTTCATTTGTTGCGTCCTGTTGAGGAGTTATTGTTATTTCTGGCTCTTCGGTCTCCTCTTGATTATCCGCTTCCACAGCACTGTAAATTTTTTGCAGAATATTCGTATCAGCACTGATGACTCGATTCCAGCTGGGAATTACGGGTCTTAATTGGGGATTTTGTAAAAAAGCTTCTCCTGCATGAATGATTGATTGAGCAAATAGTTCTACTGCTTTTTCTTCACTATGGCGATCAAGAGTTAGTCCATTCATAATCGCATCACTATGATAGCGTTTGAGATAGTCAAGAGCAGTCCGATAATAAGTAGCCTTGATACTTCTAAATATTTCCTGGGAAAAGATCTGACCATTGGCAGCCATCTTACGGAAAAAGACTTTGCAAATGTCGATCGACATTCTAGCTAGACCCTTTTCACGATCCTGGAAAGAGAACTCTTGATGTTTATGATCGTAGGCGTTGGCAATGTCTACTTGGCAAATTTTATTGACGTGGTAATTACGATAAACATCATCAAGAATACCAATTTCTAAACCCCAATCATAGGGAATACGGACATTATTCACCACATCTGCCGCCATCGAAAACTCTCCTGACAGAGGATAGCGAAAACTATCGATATAATCCAGAAAAGGACTGTCTTTGAACAGTTTTTGGAGCGATCGCACCAGCGGACTGACTAGTAACCGCATGACTCGACCATTTAATTTATTATTAGCTTGACGATAGTAATAACCTTTACAAAATTTAAAATCGAATTGGGGATTTCCCAAGGGATAGAGTAATTTGGCTAATAGCCCGCGATCGTAAGTTAAAATATCACAATCGTGAAGTGCGACAATCTTCGCATTACCGCTGGAGAGGAAATACCCCATACAGTACCAGACGTTACATCCTTTGCCGCGCTCACTGGGGGCGAGTTCTTCTTTTTGCAAAAATTCATGGACGGCTTTCATCCGAGGACCGTCATTCCACAATATTTTGTGTTCTTGTGGCAAACGAGCGAAATATTTTTTGGCATATTTAAACTGTGCTTCGTTAGCACGATCTAAACCAATGATGATTTGGTTTAAATATTTAACTTGAGCCAACTCTTCTATAATATGTCCTAAAGCAGGCCCTTCTAATTCCGAGAACAAACAGGGCAATACCAGTGCCATCGGCGATGAAGTCTTGGAGATATGCAGTAGCTCTGCTTCCATCGATTCCATCGTACGATTATGTAGATCGTGAAGAGTGGTAATCTCTCCATTTTGAAAGAAGTCAGCGATGTTGAACCTCCCAATGCCTAAGTCTAACTAAAATATATCTAAAAAAAAATATTTGGAATGTATCTCAAGCTATGGCAGTCTGACAGAAAAAAGAGTACTCTTACCATAGTTGAGTAACTACTGCTCTTTGATGACATGCTCTAATAGAAAACTAATTCCTTCTTGCCACCCATCAGGTGCCAGTTTGCTGGCGAAATAGGCCGCAGCTTGATTGAGGTGTAATTTATTCCCGTTGCTGTTGGGAATAACTACAGCATAATCTGCTTGCTCTAGCATGGGTAAATCGTTGGGACTATCTCCTAGAGCAATGATGCTGATTTCCTCTTGCCAAACTTGGGCATAATACTCCTTCAATTGAGAAAAACAAGTAGCCTTATTAAAAAAACCCATTACATGGTGGAATCTGCCTCCTTTGACGCACTGTAATTGGATCTGGGCTAATTCTTGACGAAAATTATTGAGAGCCAATTCAGTATCTTGCCACAACAAAGGTTCCGTGGCATTTCTCTCCATTGCTTTTTCGGCATCACTGGCTGGCAAGCTTGTCCAACGCATCACCTCCTCAACGCTTGCTTCGGCAAATCCTTGATATTTTAGATTCAACTTTGCTTTAATCACTGCTAAATCTTGGAGAAATTGCGATCGCGGAGTTGCTAAATATTGAATATTTGCCATGCCGCACAAAATCCCGCCATTTTCACAGACAAAAGGTTCTTGGTTGTTGAGTTGAGCGCGAATCTCGATGATTTCTGCCTGAGTTTTGCTGGAATTAAGAATCAGGGGGATACCCCGCTGTTTTAGCTCCTGAATTCCGTCGAGAGCCGCCGTAAATTGATATGTTTGATGGTCTAGAAGAGTTCCGTCTAAGTCTGTAACAACAATATATTTCATCTATTGTTTGAACTTAAATTAACTTAATTTTTCGTTAAGAAATCACAAAAATTATAATACGAAAGCCGTTCTCTCTGGATTAAAGTCAAGTTAAACTACATCTAGAAAAAAAAGATGGCGCGGGCATACCAGAAAAATTTTTCATTTTGAATAAAATGGGACATGCTCCCTAGGGAGAAACTATTGACTGAATAGTTCTGCCTAATTTTTTGGGGAATTTTTAGCACCAGACTCCAGCAAAAAGCCGCTTTGATCATAATTAAAGTCGCTTTCCAACTAGGATGATCATCTTGCCTTAATTTTAGCCACGGTAATGGACATCGCTGTACTTACAGCCGATGATTGTAAACCTAATTCAAGCCTTAAATAATAAATAACAGCATGGTTGCTACTCAGAAAATTAGCGTCACTCCTCAAGCTCAAGCTCAAAATTCTGAATCAAAAGATTGGCAAAAAATTCGTCATGATGAATACCCCGATTACAATCGACCATTATTAGAAATTACTCCTGAGGCTAAACAGAAAATCTTGAAGCGTCTCAGCTTTCTGTATGGAGAAGAACAAGCCCAAGAGTACCTACCAGAACTTGAGCGAATTCTTAAGGTTTATTACGCCCATAAGCCGTCTGCCCGAATTGCCGCTGAGCAAAATTTCACTCCCAGCGATCGCTTTACTGAATCAGATGTAATTTTAATTACTTACGGCGATCTACTTCGTAGTGAAGAATCATCACCTCTAGCTAGCTTAGTTCACATCCTTGAACAGGTACCAGGATTTAAAAAGGCGATTAATACCCTCCATATTCTGCCGTTCTTTCCATATTCATCTGATCGCGGATTTTCAGTCACTGATTTTCGCAATGTCGATCCAAAATTAGGTTCTTGGCAAGATATTGCTAAGATTGGCGATTCCTATCAATTGATGTTTGATGCCGTCTGTAACCATACTTCATCTCAAAGTAAAGCCTTTCAGAAACTCCTGAGTGGCAATCCTGAATACAAAGATATTGCCACTGTCTATCAAAACCCTGATGACTTGAGTTTAGAAGATCGTCAAAAAATTGTGCGTCCTCGCACGAGCGATGTCTTAACTAAGTTCAAAAGTATTAATGGTGATATTTGGGTTTGGACTACTTTTTCTGCCGATCAAATTGACCTCAATTACCGCAACCCCAAAGTTTTACTCTGGATACTTGAAACCCTCTTGCTTTACGTGCGTCGCGGAGCAGATTTGATCCGCCTCGATGCTGTGACCTATCTGTGGCAAATTCCTGGAACTTCCTGTGCCAATTTGCCTCAAACTCACGAAACAATTAAGCTGTTTCACGATATTTTTGAGGTAGTTGCGCCTGGAGTAGCATTAATCACGGAAACTAACATTCCTCATCAACAAAACATTGCTTATTTTGGCAATGGTTATGATGAAGCACAGATGGTCTATAACTTCGCACTACCACCGTTAGTGCTACATACTTTTTACCGAGAAGACACTACAGCTCTATCTCAATGGGCAGAGCAGTTGGAATTTCCTTCCCATGCCTGTACCTATCTCAATATTCTAGATACCCATGATGGTATTGGCTTGATGGGAGTAAAAAATATTTTGACCACGAAAGATATCAATTATTTAATCAACCGAGCCAGAGAACATGGTGCTTTTATTTCTTACCGTTCAGGAGCCAATGGAGGAAATGAACCCTATGAAATAAACAGTACTTGGTTTAGTGCTTTAAATTTAGACAGTGGACATGAACCATTAGCAATTCAGATTAAGCGATTTGTCGCATCTCGCAGTATCGCTTTAGTCTTAAAAGGTGTCCCAGGGATTTATTTACATGGCTTGATTGGCACTAGTAATGATGTCGATACCGTAATTAAAACTAAGTCTAAGCGAGATATAAATCGCCAGATAATTGCTGAATCTGTGCTTAACCAACAGCTGACGCTACCAAATTCCAAACTATCTCAGTTAACCGAAGCACTGGGCAAACTGCTTGAGAATCGAGTTTTACAGCGTGCTTTTCATCCTCAAGGAGAACAGTTGATTCTTCAGCTTGATGATAAGTGTTTTATTGTCTTAAGAACTTCCCCTGATGATCAAGAACACATCTTGGCGATTACCAACATTTCTCAGCAAACTTGCCATTTGGAAATTCCTCTAGAAAAATTACAGCTACATAATCCTCAGTCAACATTTGAAAGTACTCCAGACAGCAACTATTGGTATGATTTAATTGGTAATCGCGGCTGGAAAATCGAACAGCAAAAAATCTCCCTAGTATTACATGCCTACGATGTCGTTTGGCTAGTTCCCTATCAAGAGTTGGAAAAAAACATCGAAAATCACGCTTCATAGCTTTGAATAACTTCGGGAGCTAACTGGCGCAAAATGGGAATAGCGCGATCGCCAAATCCGCCAATATTATTAACTAAGACCAGATATTTATTGGCTGCCAAATATTCACGAAAGGGGACGGTATCGCCAGCAGTACTAGTAGCCCAGCCTGCACCACCGCCGACAAAGATGCTACCCATTGCTCCGCCAATTGCCCCGAGAATCCCACCGACAATATGATTACCAGGGTCTCCAGCCCAATCTAAATTGTCTAAACCCGTAATTAGATTAAAAATATAGCCGCCAACAAAACCAAAAGGAACTAGCCAGTATGCCATAAACTGAGCTTTTTTCTTGGCTTGTTCTTTGGGATCGTATAGCCCTAAATCGTCGGCGGTTTTATAACCTCTGCCAGCGATCGCAATTTTACTAAGGGGAATTCCTGCTTTTTCTAACGCTGTGTAAGCTTCTTCCGCCTGAAAGCGATCGGGGAGTACAGCAATTAGATAGTTCATTTTTTAACTTTTAAATTAAATCAGACATTATACAAATCCTATCTTAGTCGAGCACCTGATTTTAATTGCACAAAGAGAAATCCCACAAATATTTACCAAGCTAGATGAGGCAAGTAACTCTAATCTGATTCCTATTGGAGTTAAACCGACTAGAATGTTGTATCAGAAACTTTGTCGTGAACTAGTTGGTTGAATTAAATATGACCAGATCAATTTCTGTGGCAGTAATCTTAGGAACTCGTCCTGAAGCAATTAAACTTGCTCCAGTGATCAAACAACTAAGCAATCTTACTCAAATCAAAACTCATCTGATTCTTACTGGGCAACACAGAGAAATGGTTGATCGAGTCATGAAGTTATTTGATTTACAAGCGGATTACGACCTCAATATTATGAAACCGCAGCAAACTTTGACCAGTATTACCTGTGATAGTTTGCTGGGATTAAACAAGATTTTTGCTGAAATTCAACCACAGTTGATTTTTGTTCAGGGAGATACCACCACGGCTTTTTCCGCTGCCTTAGCCGCATTCTATCAACAGATTCCTGTGGCTCATGTTGAAGCTGGTTTAAGAACCGATAATTTACATAATCCTTATCCTGAAGAAGCCAACCGCCGTTTAATCTCACAAATTGCTCAATTTCACTTTGCCCCAACCAAATTAGCCGTTAGCAATCTTCAAAATTCGGCAGTCACAGGAGCAATTCATCATACGGGCAATACTGTAATTGATAGTCTGCTGACAGTGGCAGACAGCAAACCCCAATGTGAAGTAGCAGATTTAGATTGGTCAAAATATCGAGTTTTGTTAGCCACAGTTCACCGACGGGAAAACTGGGGTGAACCATTGCAAGATATTATCGAAGGCTTCAAGACCATCTTAGAGCGATTTCCCGATATAGCTCTTCTACTGCCGCTGCACCGCAATCCTACTGTCAGAGAGCCAATTCAAGCTGCATTAGGCGATCGCCCACGAGTATTTTTGACGGAACCACTAGACTATAGTGAATTAGTGGGTGCCATTTTGCGCTGTCATCTCTTACTTACCGACTCAGGAGGTTTGCAGGAGGAAGCTCCCAGTTTAGGTAAACCAGTATTAGTCTTGCGGGAAACCACCGAAAGACCAGAAGCCGTTCAAGCAGGTACGGCAAAATTAATCGGCACTAATCCTCAAGCAATTTTTACTGCAACTGCCGAATTACTAGAAAATTCTGATATTTACAATCAAATGGCAACTGCCATCAACCCCTTCGGCGATGGTCAAGCTTCTAGTCGAATTGTCAAAATTGCTCAAGACTATTTGCTTAAGTGTCATTAATTATTTCGCTTTTGATTATTGATCGTTGATCACTAGATTACTACTGCCAGTTGCCAACCATGACATAGGAAGCCCAGTAATAGGGATGAGGTGGTAATTGTTGGAGTTCGGGGGCGGGAGGATTAGCACGCAAAAACTCGATCAGCGATAACTGAGCTTTTTGAAGAGCATTGACTTTCTTCATGGCAGGATTTTCTAACTCACGATAAAACTGACTCATCAATCTCGTGGTTGAGGTATCCTCTACTGACCAAAGAGAAGCTACCGTACTACTTCCCGAACGCACTGCCACTCCTGCTAATCCCAAAACTGCCCGCTCATCACCCGTAGCGGTATCACAAGCGCTAAGTACGATTAACTCTGGTTTAGTACCTTTGCTAGTGGTTAACATTGTATTTAAAGAATCGAGACTGACAATATCGCGATCGCCCATCACAATAAAGGTTTCTTCGGGGTCAGAACTGAAGACGCCGTGGGTTGCCAGATGAACAATGGGAAATCCTGCCTGAAGTTGCTGTTCGATATTGCCAGCGGTAAATTCTTGGTTGAGCAGTTGACGAGACTGAGGAAAGATTTTTTGGATTTGAGCTAATTCTTGAGGTACGTTGGCTAAAGCAGGAAAGATTTCTCCTTTAATTTCTACCTGTTGGCTTAATCCTGCGGCTAGTACCTTTAACTGAGATCTGGGGGTGGGCTTAGTGTCTAGTAATTGTAAGCTGGGAGCTAGTGCCACACTATACTTTTCTAATAAATATTGCTGACCATCATATAGTGCCGCCATTGGGACATTTTGTAATCTGCCATTGAGGACAAAAACCAGAGTTTCAATTTTTTGGGCAGCTAATTCTGTCTCTAGAGGCTCAATTAACCAGTCATATATTTGTGTCAGGATCGGCAATAACCTCTGGGTATTTTCATTCAACTCAGTGGGATTGAGGGGGATAGTACTCAGAATATTGACCGCAGAATTATTAATACTTTGGTTATAAAGACTATCGTAGAGCGAGTCTAAGGTTTCATTGACATTAGTAGCAGCTATCGCTGTTGCAAATCTTCGTAGTGGCTGACCCGCCATCGAGAGAATTACTTCCAGGCGATCATCAAAGACAATCGGATAAATTACCGCTGCCTGAGGATCTAGGTCATCGATAGTTATTGCTACTTCTGCGGTTTGAGAACAAGGATCTTGGAAAAAATTATCTAATTCTGCTAATTGGAGTGACTCAAGCACCTGACGGGCTAACTCTAGATTATCGCTAGTGCTTGGGATGTTAGTTGTACTAAGAGTAGTTAGAGATTTAAGTGCTTGAACATTGTCTAGATTATCTGCGGTTAGCAGCAAGTTTGCCAGCTTCATATATACCGGCTTAACTTCTTGCCGAAAGTTAAATTGAACCACTTGATTATTGACGTTTAAATCAGTTCGCAAAGACTGAAGCGTATTAAATGCCATCGTATAAGCAGCGATCGCTTCATCTGTTTTACCTTCTTGTTCGAGAAATTGTCCTAATTGAGACTGCCAAAGATAACTGATCTCTCTAGTGTCACCACTAACATTTTGAGCAGCTGCAAGCACTAGTGCTTGATTAGTCAAAGCGATCGCTTCCTCTGGTAATCCTTGTTGACCATAGTATTGACCCAAATAACCCAAAGCATAACTTTCACCAAGCCTGTCATTGAGCTGACGAGCTTGTTGGAGAGTAGTTTGCAGAATTGCTTTTACCTGGGAAGTTGGTTCTAATTTGGTTAAACTCTGGGCATAATTGATGCTCGCATAAATTGCCTGATGACTGAGGGGCAGTTGTTTTAGCTGATTGGCTATCTCTGGGATTAATCGAGCTTTGGTTGTTGCTAATTTAGTGATTAGTGCCGCCGAAAAATTATCGGCAGCGGTAATTAGTCTAGTTTGCTCAAATCTTTGCCAAGATTGTACTCGGCTGCTAATTTGTTGCTGCCACCAAGCTTCAATCTCAATTAGCAGCGACAAATGATTAAGCTGTGCTTGAACCTTGGTAATGGGCAGAGCATAACGATTTTCTGACGCCTCTTGATAAGCTTGGAAAGCGGAAATATAAGGTTCCAAGGCAATTTCAGGTTCTTGTCGATCAATAATTTCTGTAATCTTGTCATAGTTCCAGCGATCGCGAACTTGATTACCCTCTGCCTGTTGAATATTGCCTAAAGTCAATAGTGTGGCGCCTAAATCGGATGAGTTTGGCGGTGCTAGCAAACTAAACTTGATTAGTTTTTTTGCTTGACCCAGCATCCCCCGACGTAGCAAAATGCTGCCTAAGCTACGCAAACCGATGCCATCGATAGTACTTATTCTATTTTTATTTTCCAGAGTCTCAGCCAATTTATCCAGCTGTGGACTGTTACAGTCAGGATTGGTTAGTTCAAATGCCTTGAGTACAGTGGTACAAGCTTTGGGATATAGTCCCAGCTCCTGTAACACTTGAGACTGATTAATCAAACTTTTTCTGATTCCAAGGCGATCGCCTTGAGCGTCAAATGCCTCTGCTGCTGCCTGCCAGACAACTGCTGCTTGAGTTAGCTCTCCTCCGCGATAAAGACTTTGGGCTTTGTTGGCTAAAGTTAAAGCATCAGTTTGGGAATACACTGGAGTGCCAATAGCTACAGTCAAACAAACTGTGAAGAGAAATGGCAAAACAAGTCGAATTAAAGGGGATTTATTAATAAACATTTACTATTTACTATGAGCTGGTTTGAACTTGAGCAACTTAAATATGATGTGAGTAAAAAGCAAATTTTATGATCGATCCAACTTTAAAATTAAATTTAAAATAGGTCGTATTGAAACTGAAAATAAATTCCGTCCTCTTGCAAAGAACTCCCTTCATCTGTGCCATTAATTAGAGGAATTCCCCAGTCGATCCTGGCTGATAAACTTTCTGGTGTCTGTAACAATAGTCCAAATCCAGTACCAATCAAAGTATTAAAATCGGCATCTTTATTATCAGCATTCCAACCAGTTCCAAAATCAATAAAGGGAGCGAGTTGGAGCGTAGCGTTGAGTTTAGAAAACCGAGCCACTGGAAGCCGTACCTCTGCCGCGGCTAAAAAGCCATTATCCGTCAGTAAAGCATCCTGACGAAAACCGCGAACTGTATTAATCCCTCCCAAGCTAAACTGCTCCGTAGATATCAATGGATCTACTGCTAACTGGAGTTCAGAGCGTAGCAGGATACTCGAACCAATTACCGATGTCTCTTCGGGAGAATTAAGTAATCGTAGATAAGAAAATTGCCCCCGCCAGCTGAAAAATTCACTATCAGGCTCCTCTTCCAGAATAGTGCTATCAAGTAGATCTAAACCAAAATTAAACTGTGATCGCACTGAAAATACTTGCTGTCGATTACGCTGTAAATATTCTTGGGCGATACTCAAGACAGAAGTATCCAGTTCCCCATTTTCATCTGCCCCAGGGGTTAACGGTTGCGGCTCATCCATAATCGTACCTTCGCTTTCTCTTCTGGTTGCGGTAAGACTCAGCGCTAATTCCTGGCTTACCTCGGGAGTAGCCCTTTGTAGAATAGGCTGTCTCAGTGTTAGGTCATAATTGCGAGATTCAATATCAAGATCGAGATCTTCAAAAGAAGGTTGGACTATTTCATTAAATGCCAGGCGAAAATCAAAGCTTAGCGAACCATCTCGACTATTGACGGGCAGAGTAAAGCCCCCGCCAAATTGATTACTGCCGTCGGTATTGTCATAGATAAGGCGAAATTGATCGCCGATACCAAAAAGATTCCCTTCTTCAAGTCGAATCCCTCGCTCAAAAGTCCCAATACTAATATTACGATCGTTGTTGAGGTTAATTTCCAGACTAAAAGTATCGGCGGGGATTACCGAAACTGTCAGCAAGTTGGTCCCAGGTTCAATTCCCGCTGCCAACTCAGCATTCAAGCTTTTAATTAAAGGGTTGATTTGTAATAGCTGAAGCGCAGATTGCAGTTGATTGATATTGAGCGGAGTGCTGGTTTTCTTTTCCAAACGATTTCGGATATAGCTCTCATTTAATCGTCCTTGAAGCACGGTTACCTCAATTTCTTTGAGGCTGCCTTCAAGCACCTGAATTTGAACCGTTGAGCCGTCTAAACTTTGTGCTGGAATATAAGCCCCAGAGGTAATATAACCTTGACTGACATAAAGTTCGGTAATAGCGTTAGCTGCTTCGATCAGTTGTGCAAAAGAAATTGGTTTTCCAGTAAACTCAGCAACCGCCTCATTTAGTTCTGTGGGGCTAAAGATGGTACTACCGACAAAGCCAAACTGCTCAACTGTAATAGTTCCAGGAATATCTAGTACCGACTCGGGTAGAGGTGGGATTGGTAGAGAGTCATCAAGTGGATTGTCTCTTGTGGGTAATGGTTGGGGCTGTTTGGGTGTTGAGGGTTCAGGATTTAACGGCTCAAAATCTTGGGCGATCGCTGGCTTAGAGCCTAGACAAGCAATTAAAACCCAGATGCCATAACTACCTAACCCTCTTATTGATTTAATGCTGGGTAATTGACTAACCTTCAGAGAACAAAGTGATGTCATAGCCAGTGAAACACATTCTGTGCTTTTGTCAGGCTCAATCATCATCAGGGGGAATAGTCTCTGAATCATCATAGACAGCAGATAACGGAAAACTAAATAATCTTGTTCAATCATCAGCCCAAATTACGCTGGGGCTAAAATCTTCTGTTTTGAGGGTATTAGAAATCGTAATGAGAACAAACTAGATAATATTCAATAAGTTCAGTCATCTTTTGACTCCCGCAGCAGTAAAATAATGTCTGGTCTTGTTAATCGGCAGGTAAAGATATAAATCTTGAAAGCTTGAAGCTAAATTATCATTCTGATTCTTCCACCTAGTAATCAATTTATCATCAAATACTGTCGTACTGTACTAAATAAGCCAATAACTGTATTTCACTTTCTACTTTTAATATACTTTTTAAGTAATACAGCTTGTAAGGGACAATCTCCATTCGCTCTTGCCGACAATCCACGCTCAACATTATTTAATTAAATACAAATTCTTTTTAATTACAATTTTTGCTAAAATAAGTGTCCCACGAATGTAACTTTAATTTCTTTCTGCTTGAGGTTTTAAGCTCTAAAAAGCAGGGAGTCTGGTAGGTAGAAATATAATTATGATTAACTCAAATTCTTTGATGACTGTGACGTTGACACAATTTGTTACTGTAATGAGTTTGTTGTCTCTCGCTGATAAAAGCCATGCTGTTAGCACTGTTCAAGTTACCTGCGATCGGCAAACTAAAGTACCGACCGTAATTGCAACTTTATCAAATCAAGAAGCGATGCAGGTTACCCCAATCCTATCTTTCCTCCCTGAATATTTTTCCGCCACGGAAGCTTTAGAGACTTGTGAAAGTACAGCCGCAAAGTTGAACTTGTTCTATAACGAAGATAGGATGAACTATTTGGCTAGCGACACCATTGATGAGAAGCCAGTTATTTGTGCAGTAGAACGGAGGGGATTAGGCTGTGACAGTTACAATAGCGATGTCTTGTTTGCGCTGAGTAAGCCAGTTAGTCCTGCTGAACTTTTGTTCAACATGTTGGGTAGTAACTTCAAAGGTTCTCAGCTGCCTTCATCTAGAACTGTAAGCCGAATTTATACTGATCTAAGACCCCCTTGGTGGCCTTTCTAGCAGGCTAGTTATCTGACTAAAGTTGGATTAAGTTTTAGGAGTTAATTAATCAACTTAATTGCACTGCTTTTTGGCGGCTAAAGCTGCTTGATAGTCTGGGTTAAGCTCAATTGCTCGCTCAAATGCAGCAATCCCCCTCGTGTAATCTGCGGCATTGCATAAAGCCTTGCCCAAATGGAACCAAGTCTGAGATTGTTGTGCTTCTGTCAATGAGAAATTTTCTAAAATCGACTCAAGCTCATTTTGAGCATCCTGATATCTTTGTAATCCAATTAAAGCAATGCCCTGACCTATTTGGGCAGGAAAATAACTAGCAGAGTAGGTAATAGCTCTCTGATAAGCTTGAATGGCATCAGCATATTGTGCTTGTTGACGTAAGCCATTGCCCAAAACGGTTAACGCTACTGCAAATTCGCCATTGATGTTAGCGCTACTTCTAGTTGCTTCAATTTGCTCCAGAACCTCAATTGCCTCCTGAACAACTGTAATCGACTCCTTATTTTTGCCTAAAGCCCTTAGAGATTCGCTTTTATTGATTAAGAAAATAGGATCGGATTGATTCAAGGCGATCGCTCGATCAAAAGCAGCTACTGCTTGATTGTACCTTTGTAAATTATGGAGAGCTTCACCACGACAATTCCAGGCATAAACCGCCGTTGGCTCAATGATTGTCGCCGTAGAACAAGATTCTTGCATTTCTTCATACTTTTGCAATCCAGCTAGAGCATAACCCCGATTAGTCCAAGCTTGAAAGTAATTGCTATCAACATGTAGTAGTTGGTTATACTGAGCCATAGCTTGGGTAAATGATTTTTGCTGTAATAATTCATTTCCTTGGCGAAAAGCAAGTCTAACTGCTAGACGCTTGGCAATATTATTAACAAAAATCGTTAATAAACCAATGATAGTGAGTAGCAACAAGATATTTTTAAGTTGGAACCAGCTACTTTTATTATTTTGTGGCGTGGATCGAGACAAGGTTGCCACGGAATTTTGTTGTTGGGTTTGAACATTCAAAATCTTGGCTATCCAACCAAGATTAAATACTGATTGATAAATAGAGTTTGCTACCACTAAATCATTTTGTTGTCTCACCACCAAACCTATATTAAGTAGCTCCTGTTGGGCGGCGCTTTCGTTAGCTAGCACTCTGTTTGTAAGTATTCTCTGGTAGAGTAAGAGCAGTTCATGTGGTTGATAGTTTTGATTATCAAGCAAGCGTTGTTTGATGCCATTAAAGTGAGATTTAAGTTCCCGATCCCAATTGGTGATAATTTTAGCCTGAACTAAATGGTCGATCTGCTGTTCTTCTGCTTGATGGTTAAGATGATTGATGTTTTCGGCAATTAAGGTAAACAATTTTTGGGTTAAAAAAGACTGCCCTCCTGTCCAGAGCAATACACGATCTAAAGTCTTCTCTGAATAGTTTTTCTGACCTTCAATTTTGAGTAATTTTTGTTTGATCTTTAAAAAGCCTTCATGAATTTTCTGGGAATATTCATGATCTTCAGTTGACCTAAGAGCATCACTGTTTATGTTCTTCTGCTCACTAAGGCTAAAAATTGATTGAGTCGATGCCGATTTTTTGGCAGAGAGATGACTCTGAGAATCTCTAGGAATATCAACAGTGGAGTCAATTAGCTTACGCTGAGCAGAATTTCGAGATTTGATCTCTGATACTTTCGACTGAGCCAAGGAATCTGACATTAGATATCTCAAGAAAAAATTAACGGTAGTCCGTTTTAACCACCCTTTGGCGATCGCCAATTCACCAAATTTAACTTTAGTTTGCTTTTGCTCTTCTAAAAGAATCTTGATTTGTCGGTCGTTTAGCAAGGCTGCTTGCTTTAAATACTGACCAATAGGTTGTTTCGGCTGTTCATCAATTAGGCGAAACCAGCGCTCAGCAAAAAAATCAGCTGTCTGAGAATTGATCCATCCCCGAATAGCTAAAATTTCACCTATCTTGAGATTATTGTGAGTTTGATGCTGCTGTTCTAGAGCTTGTCTGACTTGATCGGCAGATACTAAGCCTGCTTGTTGTAAAACAGCCCCTAGAGGGACTTTCGGTGGTGAATGGGACACTATATTTTACAAAAATGAAATTAATAAATTAATGGACTAATCAATGACTTGCTCTTGTTGCTACCTCAAAAGAATACAAAATAACTTGATCGAGAGTTTGCACAAGAGAATGACCATCTTGATTTTCTTTGAGCAACAAAAAACTCGATGCTGATATTTGTGGTTGATATTCTATCAATAATTGCCCCCAAGTCACACTGCCGCATTCATTCTCAAAACTTTACTTTAATGTAAGTTTTTGGTTCGGTAGACAATATATTGTAACAATGCATTTGGTTCATTGTAGAACATCTATTAAGAGCTGACATGTCCTGCCGTATGATAACTGCTCAGCCTCTAAACCCAGGAATTATTTACTGAAGTAGTTTATTTTTCAATTTAATATGCTACTATGTATTTCGTGGCAATTAAAGGAGTTTCCTTTATACTCTTGGTTTAAGCGAGAGGGACTGTAGTTCAGCTGGTTAGAATGCCTGCCTGTCACGCAGGAGGTCGCGGGTTCGAGTCCCGTCAGTCCCGTATCATACAGAGTCTGCATTTGAGCGTTTCTAAAATATTTAGTTTTGCGCGGTATTTAGGATTGTAGATCCGAAATAGACCTAATTTTCCTCAATTTACTACTTTATGTTTAAGAACTAGAAGCGATTCCCATAGGTGGCGGAATTGGAGGCATTTTTCGACTATAAAAAGCACTGGAACTTTGCTCACTAAACCCTAGTAAGACAGAGGGATAGTAAGGATAAGGATACTTGGAATCAAAGGTTTTGCTTTTCACCAGTCCTCCAAAGCAAGATAACATCATACTTGAGACGGTAGACTTTATGCCGCATGTATGGTTTTCAAGATTACCTCAGATTTTGAATAGCTGAGGATATGCTTGAGTATTCAATTTGATTCATCTCAATTCTCTCAATTCAGGCTTGTTATTTGCGGCAACGATCGCAATTTCCACATCTAAATCCCTGTGCTTCTTGGTTGAAACCAAAAGCTTTTAACAAGTATTGCCAACGACATTGCTTAGTTTTTAGATATTGTTGCATCCTTTGCTGATGATTTTTTTGGCTGTTTGATGATTGGTTGACGTTTATTTTAGAGGCTTTCCTGTGATAATTAAACGGATCTTGCCAGGTGATTAATCCCAAACTGTGTAGGATGCCTAAAGCGATTTCTCCCTGGAGAAATTCTTGTTTAATCTGGTCAATATTGCCCCTACTTGGCAACTGTTTAACTAGCTGCTGTGCTTGACGATATTGTTGTTCTAATTTGCCCTTGAAAAACTGGCTCCGTTGCTTGTCTTCAGGATTTAAGATACCAGTTGGTTCGCTAATTAGTGTCAAAGCGGTTGCTGGTTTGCCGTCTCTGCCACCCCTCCCAACTTCTTGGATATACTCAGCTAATAATTCTGGGGCATGATAATGAACTACCCAGCGCACATCGGGTTTGTCGATTCCCATGCCAAAAGCGGAAGTACAGATAACGAATTGAATTTTGCCCGAGATCCAATCCTGCTCAATATTTCTTCTGACCGTGGTCATTAATCCCGCATGGTAAGCAGCAACAGAGTATCCCAATGATTTCAGCCAGGCTGCTAGGGTTTGACTATCTTGGCGCGATCGCACATATACTAAGCCCGAACGTTGTTTATGGGCTTGAATCAAGCGTAACATCTGTTGTTTTCTGCCTCTAGGTGTCCACACCGTTTTGATATTGAGCTGTAAATTTTCTCGATAGGGGCTAATTAAAAAAGTTTGAGGCTGTTTCAATTCGAGAGCTTGCGTGATTTCTCGTTGTGCTTGGGGAGCGGCAGTAGCGGTAAAAGCAGCGATCGCAATCTTAGTGCCACTGGGTTTATGCTTCAATAAAGTCCGACGTACTGCACCCAAACGACGATATGCGGGGCGAAAAGTAGTCCCCCACTGGGTTAAACAGTGAACTTCATCAATGATGATGCCTGTAATTTTAATTTCTGGTTGAGCAATGATTTTCCAGACTGGCAGGCTTAATAAAGTTTCTGGTGACAGATATAGCAAGCTTAATTGCTGTTTGGCGATCGCGGCTAAAATTTGTTTTCTCTCATTTCTGGGTAATTCACTGTGCAATAAAGCCCCTGGTAATCCTAAATTGGTTAATTGATTAACTTGATTTTCCATCAACGCTACTAAGGGGGAGATCACAATCGTTAACCCTGTCTGTAGCAGTGCTGGTAGCTGAAAACAAATTGACTTTCCGCCTCCTGTGGGCAAAATTATCAAGGCATCTTTACCTGTGAGGAGAGTGCGAATTATCTCTTCTTGAGGCGCTCTAAAATCCTCATATCCCCAAATCTGCTGAAACCGCGCTTTAACTTCTTGCCAATAAATATTCATCATTCATCATTCATCATTTAGCATTTAGCATTTAGCATTTAGCATTTAGCATTTAGCATTTAGCATTTAGCATTTAGCATTTAGCATTGTTTAAGCTTTGTGACTCATAGCAATATACTAAGAACGAATCTTGAGCCACAAATCTCGATATTGTTGCTCAGTCTCTGGGGTCAAGGGTAAGAGAAATTCATGCTTGTCGGAATTCGATGCTGCCAAATTGAGGAAAACATTTTGTTGCAGATCTGGGGGGATTTCTGTAGGCTCTAGAGAAGATAGTATAGGTGAAATTCCGTTGGTAAATAGCGATATCTGCTTAGCTGCCTGGGGTTGCCAACAGTAGTCGATCCATTCTTCAATTATGGACGGCTGGTCTTTCTTCTCAGCTACTAATGAAGTTCCAGGTATTTGAGGTTGAACCCATAGATCTGCCCATAAGGATGCACCTGACTGAGGAATGATAAATTTAATTTCAGGATAGCGTTTTAATAAGGGCAAAATATCGCTTGACCAAGCCACTGCTGCCCAGGTGTCTCCTAAAATCAGCGGCTCAAGATAGTGATCTGAGCTGTATAACTTTGCTTGCTTGTGCAGAGCTAATAGTTCTGCTTCCAAATCAGCTACAGAATCTAAATTTTGCGTATTGTATGATTGACCAATTTTTTTCAAAGTTAAGCCAATTACTTCTCTGGGAGAGTCTACCAAAGAAAGGCGATCGCGTAATTCTGGTTGCCAAAGATCTTCCCAGTCTGTCGGAGTTGCCCTTAATTTGTCACTTCGATAAGCAATTACCGTACTTCCCCAGCGATAAGGCGCTCCATAAAGTTCGCTTTCAGTAGTTAAATCGCCCTGACTGTTACGCTGCCCCAACTTTTGCCAATTCTGGGGCAATTTTTGCCAATTTGCTAAATTATTGCTGGATAAAGGTTTAATTAGATTCTGCCTAATTGCAGTTGCCAACCAAGCATCTCCTAGAGTAGTCAAACTGGGATTAACTTCAGATTTACTAAAGATTTTACTCAAGAAGTTTTTTGTCTTTTGATCTGACTTTTTGTTCTGATTTAAATTATAAAGTGAATCAAAGATTTGTAGAATCTGGGTTTGGGGTTTAAAGTCAACTTTTCTGGTTTTATTGATAACTTTACGAAAATCTTTAATTAACTGAGGCGGAATAGAGTTTTCTAAAAACAACACCTGAATCAATGATTCGGCATCACCACAGCCTGCCAGTAGTTGGCTCAAAGCTATAGTGCTGCTTGCCTGGAGGAAATAACGGCGCGATAGTTGATAGTTCATTATTGTGACCAAAGAAAAAAAAGGATGAGGTATATTTACCTAGGAGAAGTAGCAACTAAGGACATCTTGCTGCTGAATTTTACAAGTTATTTTGAGGGAATTCTGCTGGGAGAATAGGAGTTATCAGATAAATGAGAATCTTCATAAAAATAAGTTGAGCAATTATTAAATGAATCAGGAATAGTAGCAATTATTGATAACAGTGCTTTTAGCATTAAAGCAGAGAAAAAATATTTCAATCATAGAAATTATATGGATACATTACAAATACAAATTAGCGATTTACGTGACAAGATAGATAGGCTTCAGGGGATGATCGAAGAAATTGGCAGTCAGGTGAAAGAATTAAACACTCAGCAAGTAAAGCGTGTTGAGCAAGAATCCTATTCTTTGCCTAATTTTGCCTCCAGCTCGTCTAATTTTGTGGTGCAGGATGGGGAATCAGAATACCAATTGACTCACAAAGATATTTTGGTAGACGATAACAGCAGCACTAGCACCACTAACTCTAGTAGTGACAATCTGGCTCCTGATACTCAAATTCGTCGGTTAACAGCTCAGCTCACCGCAGCTTATAACCGTATTGCCGCATTAGAAGAGCAATTACTAACCTATCGCATCCATTCTTAAGTTCCGATATCTAGTAAATAAAGTTTCGATGAGTATCAGTAATTGAGTGGAAGTCCAATTTAGTTTTAGTTGAGATGCGATCGCGCAGCCTCCTGCACCAACGCCTTCTTTGACATATCCTTGCGAATAAGCTCGTAGACTAGGATATCTGGAAGTAGAAAAACTTAACCCTGTTGCTAATAATGGGACTCCACCAATGAGATTTGCTAAACCGACGGTGTTGCCAGTGGTATCTTCTGTAACCCAGCGAGTTGTTCCCACCACGATTTGAGATTGCTGAGCCGAAACGTTATGGAAATTAATAATCGCTTCAATTAGAGCATATACTGCCAACATTTGTGTTCCTCCAGCCAACATTACTCCTATCTGACGACTAGCCGCGATCGCCATGCCTGCGCTAACTATTTGCATGGGATCGCCGACTGCTGCTACTAGCTTTAAGGGATCATTGCCATGAGAGGAGATATTTGCCTGGGATAAGCCAGCTTCGACTATTGACCATTTTTGAGCATGATTACAGCTAGGATGACTGCTATTAACCATTCCCCTGGCATCGATACCTAAAGCCATTAAGAGCGCAAGCGCGGTAGTTGTTCCCCCGACAACGCATTCCCCAACAATTAAATAATCAGCTGTCTTTGCTAGCTTGGCTCCCCATAGTAAACCCTGTTTGAATAGATGCTGCACCTTTGTTAATGGCATCGCTTTTCCCGAAGAAACACACTCAGCGGCTAGACCTTGAAGATCGATGGTTTCAACTGTCGGTTGATGGGGTAAGCCCGCATTAAAAATATAGGTGGGGATTTTCAAGGCTTCAACTACAGCACGAGAAATAAAAGTTGGGGAAATGCCCGCTGCTAAAATCGGTAAAGGGTGACGATAACCTGTAGCAACTCCTCTAGCTAAAAATTCAGCATCAGCGATCGCCGTATATTCACGCTCTTTCGGGGTTGCTCCTGCTGCGGAAATACCAGGAATTAAAGCTGTGGCTGTAAAACCAAGAATACAAGCAAAACTAGGACTCGCACCACGATATCGTTTCAACCATTGAAATCCAGACTGGAGGTTACTGTAAACGTAGATCATTAATTACTTGAAAGATCAATTTGGACACAGTCAAGTTGCGTTGATGGTTGAAATTGTGAAAGGCACCTATTATACAACTTGATTTGAAAGACAGCCGATGCCTTCTATTTCGACTCTGACGGCATCTCCAGGTTTCATCCCCCCAACACCTTCGGGAGTTCCTGTCAAAATCACGTCCCCTGGGATTAAAGTCATAATTTGCGAGATATGGGAAACTAAAGTTTCGGGACTAAAAACCATGTCGCTGATGGTAGCAGATTGTCGAGGGCTGTCAGCATTATTAATAAAGGTTTGAATTTTTGCCTCCACACTCAATTCTCGGACAATCCACGGTCCCAAGGGACAAAATGTATCAAATCCTTTAGCTCTAGTCCATTGTCCATCACGTTTCTGTAAATCCCTAGCGGTGACATCGTTAGCAATTGTATAGCCCCAAATGCTCTTCGCTGCTTGCTCTGGATTAGCATGGCTACAGCGATCGCCAATAACTAGGGCTAATTCTCCTTCATAATCCACCTGCTGTGATTGAGGGGGATAGTAAATATCCTGAGCATCGGCAACAATGGTAGTAGGTGGTTTGAGAAAAATTAAAGGTTCTTGGGGGACAGGAGTTCCCATTTCTAAGGCATGCTTGAGATAGTTTTTGCCTACCGCCACAATTTTGGAAGGGACACAAGGAGCAAGTATCTGATATGTATCGAGATCCTGGACTATATCCGTTGCTTGTCCGCCTAACCACGGTGGTGCATCATATACGACTACACTACGATTTGCTTTTAACAAACCATAATAAATCTGCTCACGAATGGTTTTAATACGGACATAGCGTTGTGCCATAACAAAATCAAGCTTAAAAATTAATTATTAAAAAGAGAACATACCCCATGTTAGCCGTCTTTAACTACAACAATAAAGGTTTGAGTTAGCTCAATTTTAGGCTAATCTGTAGCCAACAAAATTAAAATCCTGGTAATTGAGCGTCAAGTAATAGTAAAATCGTAGATCCTTGCTTCCACGGTTGGTCAAAATATCCTTCAGCTCTGAATTGTATAAATTGACCCCAGGGAAGCCATTTCGTCCATAAGGAGAATAAATAGAGTGAGTAATAGCTACGAATTAATGTACATTCTGCGTCCTGATCTTTCCGAAGATCAAGTAGGAGAATCGGTTAATAAATATAAAGATTATCTAAGTGATAATGGTGCAGAAGAACTGGAAGTTCAGGTAAAAGGCAAAAGGAGATTAGCATATCCTGTCGGTAAATATCTAGATGGTATTTACGTTCAGATGAATTATCAAGCCGACGGCTCGCAAAATGCGCCTCTAGAGAGAATGATGCGCTTGAGTGAAGATGCTATTCGCTATCTGACTATCAAGTTGAAAAAGCGGGCTATTATCGCCGCGCAAAATGCGACAGCAGAACCTGTATCTGATCCTGATGATAATTAAACAGATAGCGTTGCTGATTCAAGTAATGACATACGGAATATTACTGTTCGGAGCTTTTAGCTATTAGCTTTCAATCATTCTTCATGTTCCAAACTAAGAAAGAAAAAATCTGAATAGCAGTACAATTCAGCAACGCCAAATAGATTTTATTTGAACTATAAAGTTATTTAGGCAATTTGAATTTTAATGAGCGATCGCTTTTTAGTTATCAGTTTTACCTGATTTCTAGCATAGGGCGATCGCTTTTATTTTTTGTTCGATCAGCTTGCTCTGGATGATTTAATCTATCTGGATATAGTAGCTCTATTAGTTCTTCTCATACCATCTTTTTAAGAAATCGAGTTCTAAGTGTTGAATTAGAACGTTTCAGAATTATTTCTAATTGCTGCAAGGTCAAAACTCTTCTTGGCATACTTTTAAAATGATCTTTCGCATTACATCTGGCGGAACTTTCTTTTGATCTAGAACAGGTTTTGCGATCGCTTTCAGGTTTTCCAAATGATCGGAGCTTAACTTAGAAGCAGAAGTATTTTGAAGCAAAGATAAAAAGTCTTGGCTTTCTGAAGTCGGCAAACTGTCTCCAGCCTAAAAGCTCTTCCAACTTTGTTAGAGGCTCAACTAAACCAGACCAAGTAGGGGTTACATTTCCTCCAGCTTATTGATTCCTTCGTCTAACTCAGTTAATATTTGCGTCATCGCAGGAACCACATGTTCCGTCTTAATTTCATTGAAGGGTGGTAATCCTTTGCCAATTAATAAAGGATTTTTAGCAATAGTTGTGTCTGTCGTGTAAATAGATGCTTGCCGATTGTTCTTATATTTATTCCCCCTAACGCTTTCTCTGTTTGTATTACAACGGCTAGCAGATTGGGATTACCGAAATTTTTTGATTCAAATGATTCAAATGTATCAAATGGTAAGGCAAAAAAATATTAGCTTCCAAAAACTATCCAGACTATATCTACACAAAAAACTATTGAATCATTCCAGGTCAAAGCAACTACAGTAAACCCTTGATTATCTATATGGTTTGTATCTACTTTAAGCCTGACATATCTAGATTGAAGTGATTTCGCATAGGCAACAGGATTTATTATGGTTCCTGTTTCTCTAGAATACAGCTCCGTTGCAGCATCAATATTTGCGATCGCCACAAAAACTTTAGGAAGATAGTTATATTTGTGATCAAAATCTATTCTTTTTTTAGCTTCTCTTTGGTTATCATTTCCTCCTTCAACTTTTTCAAAATCACTTTCGTATAAACTACATCTATCTAACTTAATTAAGTCTTGATAGTTACCAAAATGGTTCTCTTTGATTTTCTGCTCTAAACTCTCAAATCTCTTGTATATGTTTATATCTATTTTTTTATATTTGGATAGCAATTCAAAAATTTCTTCAAAGTTCTTAAAATCATCTTGCTTATCCTTCAGATCATCAAATTTATCTAAAATAGAAATAAGTTCTTTATAGTTTTGTGTAGCGTGAGCAATATCATTTTTAATAAAATTAATATGACTATTGTACTGTGATACTGTTGTTTTTACTATTTCAATAGCATTTGATTGTTCTATTAACTTATCGTTGACTATTATAATTCTTTCTTCTAAAGTCTTACCTAATCCTTGTTTTATATCTTCTTTTAGTTCGCCCACTTGTACTTTAAGTTCATTAATCCTTTCTTTGTTAACTCCTGCCTCAATTTTAAATGCAATAAAAGAACCAATTAGTCCTGTAATAACACCAACAAGAGCGGGAATTGGCAAAGAATTAATATCGATCATATCGTTCACTTAATTAGTTATTACTATAAAGTAACTACTGTAATTATTTTTGTCGAGATAAGAGGAAGTGTGAAAAATATTTTTTGATTTATCTTTCATTTGAACTAAGTCAAATGAGGTTGAATAAAAACCAGGTTTAAATTGAACTGTTATATCAGCATAGCTATTAAAATTAAGTTATAAGCGAGCGCCATACAGGCACTACAATTAGATTAAACAACAAAAACGTCAACATTATTGTCTCATGGACAGAATAGCTGTTGATCCTCAAATTCACTTCGGTAAACCTTGCATAGCATGTACGTGCATCACTGTGCAAAGCATTCTCTAGAACTTATTAATGAAGGATTATTTTTCGATAATATTATTTAAGACTACTATCCCGATTTAGAAATTGAAGATATTAAAGCCTATCTACAATATGCCATTGCCATTGCCTTGATAGCTGCCGAAGACATTCATCTCACATCTGTATAGCCGTGAAGTTTTTGCTTGGTTAAGATGTTTATTAGCTGACAGCAAAGTTCTTAGCTGATTCTAAATACAATATAGTTCGTTCACATAGCATAAATTGGTCTTTAATTTTGCTATACATTTATTTGAGATAATAGGTGATAGCATTTTGATTACCATTCAAAATAATTTAAAATTTAAGAGAATAAGTATTTTAACTATTATTGATGATAGAAATTGTTTTTCTAGTAGAAGATGATCCTGAAAAAGATATTACAATTCTCATGACAAAAATCAAAAATATTTATTATTATTCTTTAATTTGCTTGATTTGGTTATTAAAATAATCAGTTTTATAGTTTAAAGATTGGGCTAATTTTAAAGCTTCTTGAAAAGATTCTTGGGCTTTAGCTTTTTGGTTAGATTTTAAATAAATTTGCCCCAAAGTATCGTAGGTATTAATTAAACCATAGTAGTTATAAGACTGCTGCTGAATCCTAATCAAATTACTATAAGCTGCGATCGCCAGATCAATTTGCTCAGCTTCTTGGTGCAATTCCCCCAATCTGGTCAAAGCAAGATCGGCAATGGCTAACTGCTGAGTTTGAGACGCCATTTTCCAGGTTTGATTATAAGCGCTAATGGCTTGGGGTATTTGGTTTAAAGTTTCATAATCCCGAGCGATCGCTATTTCTAATTCAGGTATTTGATTTGATTGCCCAGTAGCGGCATAATGCTCAACTAGAAGTTTCTTGGTAGCGATCGCTTGATTGGTTTGAGCTGTGGGATCATAAATATCAATCAAAGTCTTGAGATATTGCCCAGTCTGCGGTTTATTAGATGACTGAGACGGCGCAGAATCATTTAAGGACAATAGCTTTTGATAAATTTTTGCCGCATTTTGATAGTCAAATTTAGCTAAATAGAGTTCTCCTAAAGCTTCCAAGTTTGTCTGTTCTACTGCCAAATTATAATTATCTTGTCTTCTACTAACTTGGTTAATTCGGGTTTGAATCTTAATCGCCTGTTCTAGATATCTTACTTGCTGATAAGCATGAGAGAGTTTCTTCAACAAATCAAGAGATAAAGGTTGATCCGAGTTGATTTCAGTTTCTAGAGTAATTAAACGTTCGGCAATATTGCGGAGATCTAAGCCTCGATTTGATTGCCAAGCGATCGTGCCAATGGTTCCCAAAGCCTCAATTTCTGCCTTTTGATCGATAGCGCGGATTAATTTTAGCTGCCGATACCATAGCTCAAAAGCACGATCTTGATTACCCTGTGCCAATTCTGCTTTAGCAGACTGATCTAATTCTGCGATGGTCTTTTCAATCCGATAAGTTTCAAAGGGCGATAACTCCCGTTGACCATAACCAGCAGGAATTACAGGATCGCTAGGATTTATCTCTGCTGCTAAAGGATTTGGATTAGCTGGCTGATTCTGAGCTAGTGTTGCTAACTGAACAGACAACCAACTAACAGCTGTTAATACCAAAATAAAAATTTCTGGTTTTCCATTTTTCACTGAATTATTACCTGACTAATCATTGAGCATTAAGCATTGAACATTAAGCATTGAGCATAGCTACGTACCTTATTAGAAATTAGAGCTAGAAGCGCAGCGCATTCGCAAGGGCGGGTGTTCTGAGCTTGTCTCACAAAGGCGATTCGGTCTTGCCCAGATCGGTGTCCTGGGTTCAACCCATGTACCTTGTGTCGCCCGCGCAGTTTGCCCTTGCGGGCTTCGATGCTTTGCATCGTGCAGCTAAAAGCTAAAGTTACACCAACGGATATACTCCCGTAATAATTTCATTGGCTTTGAGTTTACCCACTCTCTCTCCTGGGCTATTTTTCTCGGCTTGCTGGAGGCTATTTACAGGTAAGACTAGTCGGCGATTTATGTTAGTAGTCAGAATAATATTTTCCCTACCTGTTGTAGTAATAATTCCTGCCAACATGTCTTCTTTAGTTGTAAATTGAGTTGCTTGAGTGCCAATATCTCCTCGATTTCCCAGCCTTAAACTATTAACGGCAATCCGTTTGCCAAATCCTAACTGAGAAATTACCGCAATTGAATCTTGAGAACTCACATTACAGCAACCAACCAAGCTTTCTTTGAGTCTCAAACGCATGACGCGATTCCCTTGGGCATTTCTTCCCATGAGGGGAATTTGCATATCATCAATCGCCAAACGTAAAATACGCCCCCCAGTAGTAGCAATTGCCATTTCTCGGTTTTCTGATGAGAAACAGAAGTATTTGAGAGTATCTTTTTCCTTGAGTTTTACCAGAACTAATCCCCGATTGCCCAACGCATCTAATTCAGCAGCATCGAGACGTTTGATGATGCCTTTTTCCGTCAGCATTATCAGATCTAGATTGTGATGATTTTCAGGTAAAAAGAAATGTGCCACAGTGCTTTTGGCATCTCTTTGTGCCGCCGTAGATAACAGCTCTAAGGCGGGTAATTCAGTGCTTTCTAGGCTAGAAGGAAGATCTTCAATGGGGACAGGGTAGGCTTTCCCACTATCGGTAACTACAATTAACTTATCGCGATCGCCAACTGGTTCTTGATGTAGTAAAAAATCTTCCCCCTGTTTTGGAACAGGATTGGTTGTTTCTGCTGTAGGATTTTCCCAGTAAATGTAGCCAGAGCTAGATACTTTTAATTCTGCTTCTGGGGAACGTTCAAAAGTCAAATCGGGGTCAACAGTTAAAGCAGGATCTTTCTTTGCTACTTTTTTCTGATTTTTCTGAGTCGAGAGTTTTTGTTGGTTCGGTGTAGGGGCAATTTCGGTGCTGACAGGCACATTGACGATGCGGGTACGACGTTCGTCAGCAAACTTGCGTTTTAGAGAACGGAGTTCTTTTTTGAGGGACTTCATCAATTCATGGCGATCGCCCAAAATATTATTCAAGGTGGCAATTCTTTCTTGCAAATCTGCCGCTTCGGTTTCTAGCTTCTGTTTTTCTAAACCTGTAATGCGGCGCATCGGCATCGCTAAAATCGAATCCCCTTGGGTCGGGGAAAATTCCAATTCATCTTGGAGCCTCAATTTAGCCGTAGTTCCGTCGGGAGCGTGGCGCAGGATTTCAATGACAGCATCAAGCTGATTAAGAGCTAATAACAAACCTTCTACTAAATGTAATCTTTGATTGGCCTGTTCTAATTCGTAGCTATATTGGTTTCTAAGAGTATGTTCGCGGAATTTGAGGAACTCATCCAAGACATTGCGTAAAGGAAGCTGAACTGGCTTATTATCGACCAATGCCAGCATAATTGTTCCAAAATTGCTTTGTAATGCTGTCTGACGATAGAGTTGATGTAATACTTTTTGCGGGGTAGTATCTTTCTTAAGTTCAATTACCACCCGCATGCCACTGCGATCGCTTTCGTCTCTAATATCAGAAATTCCTTCGATTCTACCTTGGTTAACTAAAGCCGCAACTTTCTCAATCCATCCTGCTTTATTAACTTGATAGGGTAGCTCGGTAATTACCAGTGCTTTCTTCTCTCGGCGGCGTTTCTTGCCCGTAGCAATCCTTTCAATCTGAGCAATCCCCCGCATCTTAATGATACCCCTACCAGTACGATAAGCATCTTCAATTCCCTTGACCTCAACAATTTCCCCCCCTGTAGGAAAATCAGGACCTGGGACTAACTCCCATAGTTTTTCGTCGCTAATAGTCGGGCGATCAATCAGAGCAATTAAACCGTCTACTACTTCTCCTAAATTATGTGGCGGAATATTGGTTGCCATCCCCACGGCAATTCCCGAGCAACCATTAAGCAGCAAAATTGGTAGCTGAACGGGTAATACAACAGGTTCTGTTTGGGAACTATCAAAATTATCGCTAAAGGATACTGTCGCTTCGCCAATTTCTGCCAGCATTGCTTCATGAGCTACAGGAGCTAAACGAGTCTCGGTATAGCGCATGGCTGCGGGAGGATCGTTGTCAACTGAACCAAAATTACCATGACCATCTAGCAAAGGATAACGGGTAGAAAAGCTCTGCACGAGACGTACTAGAGCATCATAAACCGACTGATCCCCGTGGGGATGATATTTACCCAATACATCGCCAACGACGCGGGCGCACTTACGGTAAGGACGATCTGGAGTTAATCCTAGTTCATACATCGCATAAAGAATCCGTCGATGTACTGGTTTTAGCCCATCCCTAACATCAGGTAAGGCTCTCCCGACAATTACGCTCATGGCATATTCGAGATATGACCTCTCCATTTCTTGGTGAAGAGGTGTAGGAATGATCTGACCATTTCCTAATAAATTTAGCTGCTGTGCCATTCAAAAAATCTCCAAGAGTGTGGGGAATATGCCAAAAATGCAATTGAGACCTAGATAAAACTCGACAATAAGAAATCAAATATGATAGTACAATTTAAGTTTGTTAGGTTTTAGATTAACTTTGCGATCTTGTCTTTTTGAGCCAGAATAAAAAAGGTTAATCTCTTATTTAACCTATATAATTTATATCTTCGTCATTTTTAACATCAAGTTTTCTTAATCCAACCAAACTTTCTGAGTAACATCTATGACAACGGTTTTGATTGTAGAAGATGATCCCATCAATTTGCGGGTTTTTTCCAAAATACTAACAAAAAGAGGAGGTTTGCAAGTCATAGGTACTGAAATTGTCGAAGAAGTCTTGCAATATGCTCAATCTGGAGAAATCGATGTCATTCTCATGGACGTTGCTCTAGCTAATAGTATTTATCAAGGTAAACCCGTTGACGGCATTAGAATTACGCAAATGCTGAAGGCGGATGCTGACACCGCCAATCTTCCTGTTATTTTAGTGACAGCTCATGCTATGGAAGGCGATCGCGAAAACTTTATTAAACAAAGTGGTGCCGATGGCTACATCTCAAAACCAGTGGTTGACCATGAGGCATTTATTCAACAAATTATCTCTCTGGTTAATCCTCAATAAATCATTAGTTCTCAACTTTTACTGTGAGCAATTGATTATTTGCTATTCTTTTGATTCCAAGCTGTTTCCAAGTTAAGTAACAATCTTTATCATTTTCCTATTACTTAGTACATTTATACTGTTTTTGCTCCTTTGATTGGTCGATTAAGGAGTCAAATCTTTTAGACAATCTATAAAAATATTTCTTACATTGTGGGCTGTTTTGTCCCAGCTAAAAAACTGCGATCGCTTTAATCCTTGTTGACGTAGTTTTTCTCTTAGATCATCTTGGGTTAGAATCTGAGACATTGCTTTAGCAATACTGTCTACATCATAAGGATTGACGTAAAGTACACTGTCTCCCCCAACCTCAGGAATAGAAGTGGCATCGGCGGTAATTACGGGGCAGCCACAAGCCATCGCTTCTAATACTGGTAGTCCAAAACCTTCATAAAGGGAGGGAAATACCAAAGATTGAGCCATTGAATATAAGCCAGGGAGATCTTCCGTTGGTACATAGTCTAAAAAGATGATGCGATCTCTAGCAGACAGCTGTGCCACTTGGCGTTCAACTTCAGGGTAGAAAAAGTCATCTTTTTTCCCTGTAATCACAAACTGGCAATCTTTGATGGGTAAGCGATCAAAAGCTTCTAGAGAGCGGCTAAGATTTTTATAAAAACGCATGTCTCCGACATACAGCAGGTATTGATCTAAGTTGTATTTTCTGAGAATTTTAGGATCTCGTTGGGGAGAAAACAACTGGCGATCAAATCCGAGATAAACAACATTAATTAATTCTGGATCTAGCCGATAATTTTCAATTAGGTCTTGTTTCGTATGTTGGGAAATACAAATAATCCGCCGAGACTGTCTTACAATCAATGGAAAAACGTAACGATAGTAATACTGCCACTTAGGACTTACTTCAGGATACTTGAGAGGTATCAAATCATGAACGGTAATGATTTGGGGAACACTAGGAAATAACATCCCTTCGGTTACAGGGGAAAAAAATAGAGCAGTTTGTTGTTGGCGCAATTGCCAATTTAAACTAGTTTGATACCACAAGAGCCGTTTTATATGTCCTGTGAAACCGCGATCGGGGGAAATAGAAGCAGTAACAGGGTTAATTCTATCTTGATAATGAGCTTTAAGCTGGCTAGAGGATGCATAAAGCCGAAAATTAAACTCCTGTTCAAAATTCATCAACTCAGCGATTAGGTTTTGGCTAACTACTCCCAAACCACTAGCTTGTTCTTGAATATAAATCCCGTTGATAGCAACTTTGGGTAGTTTGAACATTAATTTCTGGTCTTAGTATTGAGACAAATCGCGATCGCTTTTGGCTTTCCTACAATATTTTCTATTAAATTACACTCACTTATTTAAGTCCAAAACACGAAATCGCTACTCTTTAGACACTTTCGATGACAATCAATAATTAACAATCACCGAATATCATTGAGACTGTAGCCGTAATATTATATGCAAGCATAATAATGTACCAAGTTAGTCTAATTCACGCTGAATCTTACGAACTAAAAGAATTAAAAGCCAAGATTGAATATTTACTCGAACCATTAGGGGGAATAGAAGCTATTGTCAAAGAGGGCGATCGCGTTTTACTGAAGCCTAATCTGTTAACTGGTAGTCGTCCCACCAAAGAATGTATTACCCGTCCTGAGATTGTCTACTGCGTGGCGCAATTGGTTAAAGCAGCAGGGGGTCAGCCTTTTTTGGGGGATAGTCCCGCTTTTGGTAGTGCCAGAGGAGTTGCTAAAGCGAATGGCTATCTGCCGTTGTGTGAAGAGTTGGATTTACCAATTATTGAATTTAAAGGGCAACGTTACGCGACGGAAAATGATAACTTTCAACATCTCAGACTATCAAAAGAAGCGATAGATGCTGATGTGGTAATTAACTTGCCCAAAGTCAAGTCCCATATGCAGTTAACCATGACCTTAGGAGTCAAAAATCTTTTCGGCTGTGTCCCAGGCAAGATGAAGGCTTGGTGGCATATGGAAGCAGGAAAAGATGCTGCTCGCTTTGGAGAAATGATTGTGGAAACCGCTAAAGTGATCGCGCCCAATTTAACGATTATTGACGGGATTATTGGTCATGAAGGAAATGGTCCTAGTGGCGGAGAACCTAAGCAATTAGGAGTATTAGGGGCATCTACCGATGTTTTTGCCTTAGATCGCGCCATGATTGATATTCTCAATGTCGATCCCCTGACAGTGCCAACTTTGGTAGCTCAGTTTAAACAGGGATATTGTTCTGAACTGGCAGAAATTGAATTTCCTCATTGTAAACCCGCTGACTTACAGGTATCTAATTGGAAATTACCTGATGCCTTGATGCCGATTGACTTTGGGCTGCCACGGGTTTTACGATCAACCTTCAAAAACTTCTATATTCGCTTTATCAAAGAACCAATGAAAGCCTATGCCAGGGATTAACCTATAACCCATAACTAGGAGTGATTTTCGCCAACTTAATCCTCTGACGATAATTATGATAATTATTTAATTTGAGTTCGGGATCAGCTAAAATTCTGATCCGAACTGAGGTTATTTATTACTTATAGTAAGCTGAGTGCTACTAGCTTGCTTGGCACGATTTAAGCCCAAAAACTTACTTGTTCCTCGAATAAAGCTATCGACGTAGGTAAACAAAACGGGAACAACGACCAAAGTTAATAGAGTTGAGGTAGTAAAACCACCAATAACTGCGATCGCCATTGGGCTACGGACTTCGCCATCGGCACCTAGCTCTAGGGCAATCGGCATCATCCCCGCGATCGTCGAGATTGAAGTCATCAGAATAGGACGCAAACGAGAGACTCCTGCTGCAATTACTGCTCTACGCTGATTTTTTCCCTCTTTTAAGCCAGCTAAAGCGAAATCTACCAGGAGGATCGCATTTTTGGTTACTAACCCCATCAACAGGACAATTCCGATGAGCGCAAATAACCCCAGTTCTTTTTGGGTAACTAGTAATCCTAGTAGTGCCCCACCAACCGATAAAGGCAATGCAACTAAAATTGCCATAGGGTAGACAAAATTATTGTATAGCAGCACGAGAATGGCGTAGATACAAAGGATTGCTAACCCCAAAGCACCAGCAAAACGACCAAAGATATCTCGCATAATCTCGGCATCCCCTGAAGGTTCTTCTTTGACCTCTGGAGGTAAAGACTGCATTGCAGGTAAAGCACGAATTTCGGCGATCGCATCTCCTAAGGATAATCCCTGTAAATTACCTTCGACGGTAATTTGACGGTTGCGGTTAAACCTTTCGATCTTAGCAGGGCTACTACCGAGGCGAATATTCGCGACTGCTTTGAGGGGAACTAAATTGCCATTGCGGGCGGGTATACGGAGATTGTAAAGTGTTTCCAGATTTTGACGTTGCTCTGGGTTGATTTGGACTCGAATTGGAATTTGACGGTCAGGCAAATTAAATTTTGGTAGGTTAAATTCACTATTACCGATGGATGCTAAGGAAGCAGTATTGGCGATCGCCTGAACTGAAACACCCAAATCTGATGCTCTTTGGGGGTCAGGCTCAATAATAATTTCTGGCTGAACAAGACTAGCACTGGTGGACACTTCTACTAACCCTGGTATAGCTCGAACTTGTTTTTCTAGTTCATTAGCTGTCTCGGCTAGAATTTGAGGATTATTACTCCGCAGGATCAAAGAAACATCTTTACTACTGCCCCCAGCACCGCGACTTTGAAAGCTAATTCTGGCACCAGGAATTTCCTGAAAGACCTGCCGCATTTGCTCTTGAAACTCTTGCTGAGATATAGCTCGTTCATTTTTAGGGACTAAAATAACCGACAGCAAACCAGTATTAATTTTCTCCTCCTCACCAACTTGGGACAAAATACGCTCCACTTCTGGCTGTTGACGGATTCTTTGATCTAGCTGTGCTATAACTGCTGCCGTATCATCCAGTTGCGAACCAGGGGGTAACTCAACTTGTACAATACTGACTCCAGTATCCCCCGCATCAAATAAACCTTTGGGAATAAAGGGGATCAACTGAAGGCTGGCAAAGAAAAAAGTTGCAGCAAGGATTAAGGTAGAAAGACGATTTCTTAAGGCTAAATTGAGTAAAAAACGGTATGGTTGGCGTTTGCTGACTGCATTGGGATCAAAGTCTTGGGATGAAGCACTTAAATTTCTTAACCTATTGGGGTCATAGGTTTGAATCTCTTTGTGGTCTCTTCCTTCTGGAGTGATATCATAACCGACCGCATTAAGGGCGCGAAAGCGAGGATATTGAAAAGCTTGTTTTTTTGGCTTAAGTAAGTAAGCGCTCAGCATGGGTGTCACAGAACAGGCAACTAGAGTCGAGAACATAGTAGACACTGCTACCGTAACCCCAAACGGTTGGAAATATTGACCAGGAATGCCTCCCATGAAAGCAACAGGAATAAATACGGCTACAATTGTGGCGGTAGTCGCTACCACTGCCAGACCAATCTCTCTGGCGGCATCTAAAGCTGCTTGAAATGGTTTTTTATTCATCTGCAAATGGCGATCAATGTTTTCGATCATGCAGATCGCATCATCCACCAGGTTGCCTACCGCTAGGGCTAAAGCCAACAAGCTCATGCTATTGAGGGTATAGCCCAAGGTCTTCATTACCCAGAAGGTAGGAATAATCGAAAGTGGTAGAGCCGTAGCTGTAATCAGGGTGACGCGCCAGTCTCGAAGAAAGATGCCGACGGTAAGCACGGTTAACAAACAACCTAAAACCAAAGAATTAATCGTGCCGCGATAAGACGCACGGATTTCATCAGCACTAGTAAAAATTAGATCTAGCTCCAGATCTGGAGGAAGAGTAGTCTTCAATTCAGCGATCGCTTTGGTAACTCCTTCTTCTACCGAAACTAAAGTACTACCTAAACTACGTTTAACCGCAAAGCCAACGACAGGCTGTCCATTTAAAAAAGCTTTTTGTCTAGATTCTTCAAAGCCATCAACTACGTCCCCAAAGTTAGAAAGAGGAACGGTTGACCCGTTATTCAATTCAATCGGATAGGCTCGCAAGTCCCTCACGGTTTTGGCGCTACCCAAGGTACGGACGCTTTGCTCTCTACCACCAACTTCAGAACGTCCTCCTGACAAATTAATATTGAACTGGGCAATTTGATTATCAATTTCTGTAGCGGTAATGCCATAGGCTTGTAACCGACCAGGATCGAGATTAACCCTCACCTCACGGTCTAGTCCCCCCAAACGCTCCACTTGTCCTACTCCTTCTATATTCAGCAGTTCAGGGATAATGGTGCGGTCTACTAAATTGCTGAGTTCTTCTACCGAACGCTTCTTGGAAGCCACAGCATAGGTAACTACACTTCCTCCAGTGAATTGCAGCTTGGTAACGCTTGGTTCATCAATATCCTGGGGTAATTCGGGACGGATCTGAGAAATGGCGTTGCGGACTTCATTAATTGCGCGATCGCTATCTACCCCAAAGTCAAAATTGATTACGGTACTGGAACTACCGTCGGTAATGGTTGAACTTAAATCGTCGATACCATCAAGATTAGCTACTGCATCCTCAATTTTCTTGGTCACCTGAGTTTCTAACTCTGTGGGACTTACTCCTCTTTGGGTTGCATTGACAATCACAATTGGCACATCAATGTTTGGAGATTCATCAATCCCTAGAGTCATAAAGGAAGTAATGCCGATGATTCCCAGAATTAAAAAGGTAACGATAGTTGGAACTGGATTTTTGATCGACCAAGAGGAGAAATGGAAAGACATACTTTAAAGAAATGAGGACTAAAGCCTAAAAGATAAGAAACTTTACACCATTGTATTTCACTCAAGAGAATGTTTCCCACCACAGACGACCTAGAGTATTATCAGCTTGGAGGAAGGAGCATAATTATAGCTATTCTGCCGCAGAGTATTATTTAGCAAATAGTTTGCAGCGAGTTGTTGTCTAAGAGATCTTAAATCCTGCCTAGAATTCGGTCATTAACGATACTACAGGATGCGCGAAACTGTAATTAATGAGATTACTTACTTAGCGATCATCGTGCCTAACAAGCAAGTCCGCTCCATGTTTGCTCCATCTACATTACTGCCTTCTAACTCCGCACAGAGAAGGTTTGCCCCAGTTAAGTTTGCCCCAGCTAGGTTTGCCCCCCGCAAATCAGCTTCCTCTAAATTAGTCTCGCTGAGATTTGCTCCTTGAAGATCTGCTTGGGATAAATTTGCTCCCTTAAGGTTGGCACTATTGAGATTGACGCCTCTCAAATCTGTACCTCTTAGATCGACTCCTTTTAGATTGACCCCAGTTAAATTAGCTCCACTAAGAAACGCCCCAGATAGAGAAGCCTGGGCTAATTTAGCTCCCATCAGATTGGCTCCTCTAAGATTGCTACCACGCAAGTCAGCATTACTCAGATCTGCTTGCATCAGATTTGCCCCCAACAAGTTTGCTCTCACATCAGCCAGCTTTAAATTTGCTCCGAGTAAATTTGAGCCATCTAGTCTGGCACCCTTGAGGTTAGAGCCAGAAAAATCTGCTCCTACCAGGTTAGCCCCTGCAAAATTAACCTTCTCTAATTGGCAATCAGCTAGATCTTCATCTTCTAGATCTATTCCTGGAAAGTGTTTTTCTTGTCCTGCGCGAATGGTTTCTACGGTCATTAATTTTAGTTTTTTGCTTGAAATGTACTGTAGGGAGTCAACTTTAAATTTTTAGTCCCAAGTTAAGAGATCATCTAGGAAGATTTAGTTTTATTTTTACCAACATGCTCAGAATCTACTAGCCACATTCCTGTCGCAATTTTCGGGCGATAGGCTTCGAGGGTCATTCCTTGCTGCATTCCCATAACCAGCAATGATAATGCCTCTAGCAATTTGGGGTCGTAACGTTTGCCTGCCAGTGCCTGACAATCTGCTAAAGCCTGTGTCATCGGGTTCTTATCAGCAGAATATTGCTTATATGCTTTCATTTTCTGCTGAAAGTCTGCCAACAGACAAATAATTCGAGATTCTACGGGAATCGCATCATAAGCTAAACCTGAAGGAATACCAGAGCCGTCCCAGGCTTCTCTTTGATGAGTAAGTATTTTAGATACGGCTTCTAACTGGGGCATGACTCGCAACACGGAGGCTTTGGGCGCTGACTGATTGGCTAAAATCTGTTGTTGAACCTGAGTTTTTTGGTTACGTACCCTAGTCACATCTGGCAATCCGACACGGTGCAGTAAACCAGAAAGATATAATCTTTTGGCTTGCCATGCAGGAAGATCTAGTAGTTGCGACATTGCTTCAGCCATTGCTGCCACCTCCGCCGCTGCCATTGGATTACTAACATCAGTTGCATCCAACAATTGAGCCATCCGCAAAAATGCCTGCATTTCATTGGAAACAATGTTTTCACTTAGATCCTGAAAACCTTGGAATTCAACCGCTTGTTCTGGTTGGTGCAATGTCCGATGGGAGTTTTGTAAATACTTGACTACCTGAGAAACCACTGCATCTAGGTCATCTCTTTGCCTAGTAGCCGATTCGGCAGTCATTTTAGCAACCTTACTAGTCATCAACTCAGCTAGTTGGGGATTGTAACTAGCTACATGGTCAATTGCTAACTCGACAGTCTCAAGTACTAGCTTGGGTTCAAATGTCCAAAAGCCATAAAACTTACGTTCGAGATCTTCTTTAGGTTGATGAGAACCATAATCGGCATCGGATAATTCCTGACACAATACCATTGCTGTGTAGGTAGGGGAAAGAATCATTAAATGCCACTCTTCGGCAACAGAGTCTTCTGACTTTAAATCCACTAAAGATACATTCTCTTTCTTACTAGTTGGATGAGTATCAAATCCAGAATCAGAGGTAGCCATGATCGTCACGTGTACCGATTTGTCTGCTAAATCACTATAGCGACCGGCTTCTTCTAGATACCATTTTCCTCGCTGAAAGGCTGTTATCATCAGGGGCGCACTATTGGAATCTAAGATAAAATCTTCCAAAGCATGGCACAAGGCAACCAATGTATTTTTGTAATAAACACCTAGATTTAGTGGTTGTTTGCCATGACGATGAGCCTCATCTAGCCTATTTAAGATCGAACCTTCCAGCATAATTGATAGTTAAATTTTTGAGTTATGAAGGTGAATTATAAACACACCTTCTGGTTAATAGTTAAATTTATTTTTTATACTACTGTTAATTTCGGCTTTTCTAATTTTACAGGTGCAGTCAATGCTTCTTCTAGGGATGCTTTACCTAACTTATCTTCCAGAATCCGCATTACTTCTCGACCAAAATCGTTGGGATTCTGTTTCCAGGCTTGAAGACATACTTCTCCAAAGAACGTTCCGAGTGGTTCTGGGTTCCAAAGTAATTTCTTGGCTGTCCAAGGCATTAAGCTCATTGGATTGTATCCTGGTTTAAGAATTTTATTTTCTAAAGCATATTCTTCCAAGTGAGTATGGGGCTGTAACCCAATAAAGAAAATTGCAGGCTCAACTTTATCCTCTCCAAAAATAGCTTCTAGCTCTCTATTGTAGGCAATAGTCTGCCTGATTGTTTCATATGTTTCGTCAATTACGTTAAAAGAGTAATTAACCGAAACTAGATCATTAAACCCTGCTGTTTTAAGATCTCGACAATTTTGCAACACAGTGCGTAAATTGTACCCCATACGCATTTTTCGGACTAATTCTTGGGAACCACTGGTAATACCAATTTCAAAATAGTTCATCCCTGTTTTGACCATCAGCTTTGCTAATTCAGGAGTAACGTTGTCTGCACGGATATAAGCCGCCCAACGAATATCCTCCATTCCTGACTCAACAATTTTCTGAAGTAATTCAATCGCATCGGGAATATATTTCTTGGCAGGAATAAATTGGGCATCGGTAAACCAGAAGTTACGAATTCCGCGCTCATAAAGCTGGCGCATTTCTTTGACAACTTCATCAGCAGGATTAATCCTTACCTGCTTACCTTCGACTACTGTGTAGACGCAGTAACAACAGTTGTGGGGACAACCTCTCTTGGTTTGTACCCCAATGTAGAAATCATTTTCCTGTAAATAATAGTCGAACTCTGACCAGACAGAAGCAATGTAATCATAGTTACAGGCGGCTTTCTCAATCGGCGTTGGCCACTCATGAATTAGTCTTTCTCTAATTTGATTTTCCCCGACTACGTAGCATCGCTCATCGCGAAACTCTTGCTGTTGCAAGATCTTACCCAGGAGCTGTTCTCCTTCTCCCACGGAAACGATTGTTCCCTTGGGTAATGAATTTTGTAGCTGCTCATAAAACACGCTTACTGCCCCACCGCCAACTATAGCAAATGCTTCAGGGCAATATTTTCTAGCTCTAGCTAAACCTCGCTTGATTAACCCGTTATTACGCCACAGTTCTCCATAATAGGCACTAGCCACTTTTAAGCCGCCGATCGCTCCTCGTAATCTAATTAAAGGATTATTCCCATAGTAAAACTCGAAAGCATTTTGCAAGGGGTTGCCACCTCTGCCACCTACTGGTGCGTAAATCTGAATATCTCTCCAGGAAAAAACTAGTAGAGATGGCATAAATTCATCAATACAGCGATCTAATGCTTGATTAAAATCTAACGGAGGAACTGTTCCTAAATCAAATATTTTTTGTTCAATTTCAGGAAAAAGCTGATGGACGTAATCGCAGAGATATACTACCCCAATGGGAAATATAGGGTTACAAGGAAGACGAACATAGAGAATTCGCTGAGTCATGGCTGGCTTGTTGTTAAATTTTGCAAGTTTTATGAGTTTATTCGTACGTCACAGGTACTATTTTTGTTATTGGCAATAATAAAATTTATATATCTTAACTTTAGCGATATTGTCTTCAGCGATCAACCAGGGATCAAAGAAATATTTGATGAATGGCAATCCTTGGTAGCTAAAATATTTCAAAATTTGGCAGCAGTAATTATGGATGGTTTTAAATCTGAGACCATAGCCAATCAGTAGCTAGAAAATAAAATTATGTGTATATGACTACATAATCCTCAGATGACAAAAATAAAATAATTCTTAAAAAAAATCATGTCTTCAAATCAGTAAACAAAAGATTATGTAAATATCTATCGGTAGCTTGTTTTACAACTAATAGGGATCAGAGAATGTTAGCTTGTGTATAGCGATAAGAAAACTGATTTGTATAGCATTCTTCAATAATCATGTCCCAAATTTTAGATCATTTACCCGACGATAAAAACGAACACATTCTATGTTGCTATGTAAATGCTACTAGCAGAATACAAGTGGCGCGCATCACCAATATTCCTAACTGGTATTTTGAACGAGTAGTATTTCCAGGTCAAAGACTGGTTTTTGAAGCGGAACCTAATGCCACCCTTGAAATCCATTCGGGGATGATGGCTAGTGCTATTCTTTCTGATACGATCCCCTGCTCTAAACTAAGTTTGCGTAAAGTTGAGCAGGAACAAGTGGAATTACTCAATGAAAAGGTAACCAGCATCGACAGAGGAAAAGATTCTTCCGTGAAGCCCTGCGACATTTCATCATCAGTTAACCTGGCTGTTTAATGGTTATTACTGAGCTACAAGTTTTTTAACTAATATTGAAGATAATTGTTGGGGTTGTTAGGGATAGCAATCCCATTGTTTATACTGCTAAGATACAGCTTGTTATCAGTATAAAACACCACTTGGTTCGCAAATTTTGGATTTACCTTCTTTTATTTGGCTCTGGAAAATTGCTGCTTGGGCAATGGGAGGAGCGATCGCCTTTTATGTGCTGCTGCTCATTTCTGGAACTTTAATGTTTTATGGTCGTGTTGCTAGAGTTGGTCGTCCTCCTTGGTTAAGAACCGCCCACTTCATTGGCGGGATAATTATCGTATTTTTGGTTTTACTACTGCTGGCGATTGGCATTGTCGGGACAGTAGGCTACTATGGCACTTTAGGTCATTCTCCTCATCTCTGGTCTGGGCTTTTGGTTGTCGGCTTAATTTGCCTATCTGCCTGGAGTGCCAATCAAATTGACGTCCGCAGCCATTGGGCGCGATCGCTTCATATTACAGTTAATGCCATGCTGTTGCTCGGATTAGTTTACGTATCTTGGACAGGCTGGTCAGTAGTTCAGAAATATTTATAGCCAGATTATTAATTGGAAAATAAAAGCAAAAAATATAGAGGCTTAAAAAGATCAAGCCTCCATAAAAATTTTGAGATCTAACAATCTTGATCTGGTTGCAATTAGAAGTTGAAGGTTGCTCCAAAATCAAGCGCCACACCATCGGGATCGTCTCCGTCAAGAAATATGTTGAAAAATCGAGTTTGACCGAAGAGATCGATTTTATCGGTAATGGGATACCCAACACCGCCTTTACCCTGTATTAAAAAGCCTGTTTCACTAGTGTCTATCCCTGCATCGTCTAGGTCGTCGGCAACATCATCAGTGGCGCTAGACACACCAACTCCAACCCCAAGCCCAGCAAATATATAAAGGCTTCTAGAATCGTTGGGCTTAACGTAATATCGATAAACACCACTAGCAGCTGCACCAAAGAGATTGTAGCCTAAGTCGTCGACCTCAGTACCACCAAAATAATCATAGACATCTACCTCCAAAATAAAATTTTTGGTAAGCTTATATCCACCAAAAATACCGCCACCAAAACCGACATCTAGCTCACCATCAAAAGGGATAAATGGCGCCAGGTGACCACCGATATGGAACCTGCTATCGGGAGTACTACGACGGGTACGACGAGTTCTGGTTCTTCTAGTTTGAGCAACCTCCTCGTTAGCTTCAGATTGTTCAAAGTTAACCGAAAAGTCGCTGCATTCGGCACTTGAGTCACAGCCAACCTGATAGCTTTCATATTTATTTATATCTGAGGCATCCTGTGCCTGGGCTGCTACTGGTATTCCTGTAGCCAAGATAATTGCCATTACAATTGTTTTAATATTCATTCTTGTCACACCACTGTATTGTTATTGCTAAACATTGCTCAACGAGCTAGGTAACTAATGTTATCTGACATCTTTTGAGCTTGACTCATTCAACGGACAGATTTATAACTGGCAGTTTTGCATGACTTTCGCAAAAAATCAGTTAAATTCAGGGTTTTTACAGAATAGAAATAGATCTGATTAATAGATAGCAAATTTAACGTTTAAATAATGCTTTATAGTTAAGCTAGCAAATTTAAGCATCATCAAAGACTAAGTGTTTTAACATGGTGACTTAGAGTAATTTAATTAAAAGAATTTTTTAAGTTTAATTTTAGATTGATGAATTCAGCATTTGAAGTTCGCCAGGCGATCGCCGAAGATGTGCCACAAATTTTTGCCTTGATTGAAGCACTAGCAGCATATGAAAACCTAACTCATCAGGTGACAGGAACTAAAGAAGACTTGCAAGAGCATTTATTTGGCGCTCGGATCTATGCCGAGGCAATCATTGCTGAAATGGATACTCAGATAGTGGGGTTCGCGCTTTTTTTCCCTAATTATTCTACCTTCTTAACTCAACCAGGTATCTATCTCGAAGATTTATTTGTTCTGCCAGAATATCGCCGTCAAGGTATCGGAACAGCAATCTTATCCTACTTGGGCAAATTAGCTCTTGAAAAGAATGCAGGACGATTAGAATGGAGCGTTTTAGACTGGAATGAAAGTGCGATCGCTTTCTATCAGAAAATGGGAGCCAAGGTTCTACCTGACTGGCGCACTTGCCGTGTCAAAAATGATGGTTTAGCCACATTGGTAGCAATATCACCCACAACGTTAGATAAGTTGAGGTAACTAGCGCTAGACTAATCAATAGTTAGTATTGTTTAAGTCACAATCAATGAGACGCGCATAATCTCTGAGACAGGTCAACAGATCTTTAGCTGATTGATATGACCCATCGAGAATTTTGTTTTGTGACTGCTCATCATCAAATAAGCCAGCATTATTCATCTCTAGTTGATTGATTAGAGTATTGAAGTGACTGCGAATCTCTGGAGAAAGACTCTGATCGGTTTTTTGCGCTAATTTATGAGCGATCTTCTGAGCCAGTTTTAGTTGACGAGATTGCTGGTTGGTTTTGAACTGTCTTGAAAGCAGACGTTGATAAATAGCTCCTTTTCGCAGCAACTCCTCATGAGTCCCAATTTCTTTAATTCTACCTTGATGAAAAACCAGAATCTGATCTGCTTGTTGAGCTAAATTTAGCTGTTTGGTCATGATGAGAGTAGTTCGCTCACGACAGAGACGCTCCAAGATCTCAGGTAGGGATTCTGGAGCAGCAAAATTACAATCAGGGGCAATAATTGGCTCCTGCAAGACGACAATTTCAGGATCTCGTAAAAAAGCCCGAGCGAAACTAATTTTTTGCTTTTGTTCTGCTGAAAGTACGATACCTCGTCCTACTTCGGTAGCAAATCCTGCGGGAAGCTGCTCAATAAATTGATAAATTTGCGCTTTTTTGGCAACATTTACTAGATCTCTTTGACTAACATGCTCAACACCATAGCTAATGTTATAGGCTAAAGAATTGTTAAAAAGAAAAGGATTAGGATTGACAATGGCGATCGCATTTCTGAGACTAGCTGTATCGTATTCGTGTAGTTCTTTTTCTCCTAATAAAATTTTCCCTGCAATGGGCTCATATAGTCGGGTTAATAAATCAGCAATAACTAATTGTTCTACTCCTGAAAAACTGACTAAGGCAATAGTTTTTCCTTGGGGGATCTGGAAACAAATTTTGTCGAGAATTATCCGAGCATTTTGAGGATAAGCAAACGTCACCTCTTCAAATTTAATATCTGCTTTTAACTCAGAGAAATGAATCTTGCCAGGGAGAGCAATAGATTTGTTTGATTCCGTTAAAAAGTTGGCAACGATTTGAATGCTGGAGCGAGTATTGATGTATTGTAATCTAGCTTGATTAAATTGACTAATAAAAGGTAATAAACGACATAAAACCACTAAATATATAAATAAAATACTGGTGGTTTTTAATGTTGATTGAACAGATAAATAATATGCGATAATTGCTAAAGTCAACAGGGTGCCTCCGATCTCTGTAATCGGTTTGATAGTTGCCGCAATTAATTGAGTATTAAGCTGTGATTGATCTTTATCCTGAAGTGACTGCGAGATCTTCTTAACTGCTGCCGATTCATTTGCAACTGTTTTGATCAACCGCATCCCGCTTAAAAATTCAATTAGCTGAAAATTATGCAGCTGCAATTTTTCTGAGGCTAGATTTTTGCTATCTTGCACCCGAGATTTTAACCAAGTATTCAATATAATAATTGAGCTAATCAAGATTAAAAAAATGCAGGTCAACTGCCATGAGATTAATACAAGAATACCCATAAGCATCAGCATGATTAGGGAAATAATTACTATTTTTTGTATACTTTTGACGTTTAAAGCTGCTTTATCTATTTCTCGATTGAGTTTAGCTAAGATATCACTAAGTTTGTTTTTT
>JBCDEP010000018.1:0-54433 GCA_039179675.1 Cyanobacteria bacterium P01_G01_bin.67 | reverse complement strand
TGCTAATTTGCTGAGTGTTATTCAAACTTGCCGTTTTCGACATCGCTCAGTAATGGATTTCTTTACTCAAGCTTTGATGGCTAGTGCTGGTTTTATCGATTGCCCTTCTTTGATTCCTCAATTTGATACCTGAATTCTTACCTGAATTTTATCTGATTTTAATCTACAAACAATCAAGAATAGTATGCTAGAGGCAAATTAAAATTGACTCTAAAACTTGATCGTACTTCGATGGCAAACGGTCTTAAAGCCTTACTTTTTCTTAGCCATAATCTTTCTTTAGGGGGAAGTGGGTATTTATTAGATAAGTGTAATGTTGTATTTTATTTATTTATTTTTTATTAGTTTCCCATGACGGTTAAGCAGTAACACTGCTCATAAAATTAAAATTATGACTGAATCTCCCAATAATCCTCCTGAACCAAAAAAGCCCAAGACTTGGCGGCGATTACTCAACAAGCTTAAGTCTTCTCCAAAAAAGTTTGCAGGAGGAGTTGCGGCGATCGCCGCTTTGGGTAGTCTCGGTTATTGGGGAACAAGAGTACTAGTTAAACAGAAATTGCCGCCGTTTCTAGAAACTCAGATTGGCAAAATCATTGAGCGTCCGATAGATCTGGGAGAAGTTAAAGGTTTTTCTTTCAATAGTATTGAGTTTGGTAACACGGTTATTCCGCCTACTACCACTGATACAGATCGGATCACAGTAGAGGGAGTTCAAGTTGGGTTTAATATTTTCCCTGTGTTGTTTCGTCGTACTTTACCTCTAAATGCCACTCTCATCAATCCCGATATTTATCTTGAACAAGAACAGGATGGAGAATGGATTAACCTGGACTTTCTGCAAAGCGATCCTAATCAAGAACAAAAAGATCCTCTAATCTATTTCGATATTGCTGTTGATATCGAGCAAGCAGATATTACGGCTGTTCCCTATCAAAAAAACTCTCTGACGGCACAGGTAGATGGGACAGGTAGGTTTAATCAAAAAAAGGCATTTTTAGCATATGACTTAGACGCGACTGTCGACAAAGCCAAAGCAACCATTAAAGGAGAAACTAAACTAAAGACTGGCAGCACCGATACTAAACTGCTGGTTAAAGATTTGTCCCTGGCTGATGCAGCAACATTATTACCTAATGCTCCTGTTAATCTTGATAGCGGAATTCTCAACGCAGATTTGGATATTAATATTCCCTCCTTTGCAGAGATTACTGCCGCCAATATTAAAGGAATGGTCAATTTGCAGAATGTAGCAGGAGAGGTAACAAATTTAAATGCCCCAGTTAGTGCAGAATCTAAATTAAACTTTAGTGGTCGTAATGCTGATGTTAAGCAGACGCAGGCAACTCTGGGCAAGGTTACAGCTCAAGTAGAAGGGCAGGTTAACTTAGATACTGGCTATGACTTAGATGTAAATATTTTACCCTTCCAGCTAGCCGATTTACCTAATGATCTAACAGAGCAAATACCTGTAGACTTGGCTGGAGAAGTCGCAGCAGAAGTAAAACTGCGGGGCGAGATTAAAGATCCGCAGTTAACGGGTAAATTCAATAATACAAAGACGGTAACAGTGGCTCAGACTGCATTGGAAGAGATTAATGCTGAGTTTCGTGCCGATCTTACCCAGGTAGTTTTGGAAAATGTACAGCTTACTCCTGTTGCTGGGGGAAATATTATCGCCGAGGGTACTGTGGCAACAAATCTGCGCCAGGCGTTCGAGAGTAAACAAGGGATAGACGCTACTAAGATGCCGTTGGCGTTTAGTTTTCAGGCAGATTTACCCACTGAGGAGTTAGTTTCACCCTACTATCAATTACCCGAACAAATTGCCATAGGTGCGATTCAAGCGCGGGGGGAGGTTGAGGGAACAGTGGCTCAGCCAGAAGGACTAGTCAAATGGAATATTGCTGATGCTAGAACCACCAATGTAGAAGAAATTACAGGTTCAGGAGAGCTAGTAATTGCCAAGCAAAATTTGTCATTAAGCAACACTAAGATTAATTATGGAGATGGCACAGTAGACGTAACGGCAGATACCAATTTAGATAGCAAACAGTGGCAAACCAGCTTAGATGCTAATGACCTTAATCTCAGACCCTTTGCCAAAGAGTTTAGTAATTCTAATCTCAATTTAGACCATCCCCTAGGAGTAGATACCGCTACTGCCAGTTTCAATGGCAGATTGGATCAACTAGAAGTATCCCAGATCCAAGGCACTGCCGATTTGAACTTAGATGTAAATGGGGGCAATGTTGTCGTTAATAGTCAGTTAAATCATGGAAATCTTCAGGCAGAAGTAGCCACTAGCAGGATTCAACTTGATCCTTTTGTGACTAGCCTCCCTGTGGCGGCGTCTCTACAAGCAGGAACAATTACTGCTTCAGGCAAAGTTGAACAATTGCTGAAACTCAAAGATAATCCTAATCTAAGTAGTCTCAAAGCCGATGCAGATTTAGATCTTTTAGTAGACGGGGAAACTGTCGCGGTTAATAGCCAAATAGATTCAGGTCAAATTCAAGCTGATGCTAATACCAGCCAAATTAATTTGAACCGTGTTGTTCCTAATTTACCACTTCCTACCAAGATCAAATCTAGTCAGGTAACAGCCACGGGGGAACTCCAGCAGCTATTAACCTTTGCCGAGAATCCTAACCTTAATACCTTTGATGCTCAAGTTGATGCAGATTTAGATGTTGCTCAAGGAACGGTCAAGGCGATCGCCAATCTTCAGAATAATCAGTGGCAAGCTGATGTTAATGCCAATAATATTAGTTCTCAAGTACTATTAAATAAGTTCGCCCCCAGCAACCTGGCATCAGTACCTGTAGACAATATTAACGCCCAAGCTAATCTTGCGGGGGAACTTAAGCCATTACTCAACAACGAGATTAATATTCCTGTTGCGGTAAATCAAGTGGCGCTCAACTCTGGAACTCAAACGGTTAATGCTCAAGGTAATTTAACTCTGTCTAACATTACTAGTAATCTCGATCTTGCTAGTACTAACTTAGATATTGCTGCTAATCTCGATTTTGATCGTCTACCAATTGCTGAAGTTGCCGCGGCATCTACTCAAGATAATCAACTCATAGCCGAAAGCATCAATGTAGCTGGCAAAGCTGAATTTGACGGTCAATTAAATGGTAAACAAATACTTTCAGCGCCAACGGAAGATGTCAGTTTAACAGGAGATATACGCCTCCTAAATTTTGCCTTTAACAATATAGCTTTCGATCCTGTAATGACGGGAACAGTCAATCTACAGCCGCAGCAACAAATCGCGCTCAATCTCAGGGGTCAACAAGATGTCATTAGTGCTAGTGCTGTCCCCTGTAATGCTAGTGACTGCAAATTACCCTATTTACCGACTAATTTAGAACTCCGTCAAGGAGAAGATACTAGTCAGCCTATAATCGTCACAGGCGATCGCTCTGGAGATTTGTTGAACCTTGATATTAATAATTTTCCCCTCGCCTTACTCAATCTGGCACCTGGAAAAGTAATTGGTATTGACGGCGCGTTAGACGGCACGACCACGGGAGATATCGCCCTCAACCTGGATACTTTGGCAACTCAGGGAAATATTAAGGTTGATCAGCCAGCACTCAGTTATATCCAGGCAGATCAATTTGATGCCGATTTTAACTACGACCCTACTAATAATATTGCCGAAGTTACCAATTCTTCATTGGATCTAGGCAATAGTGAATATAATCTCAATGCGGCATTAAACTTAGACTCTGGGCAAATTGAAGGCAAACTGGACATTCCCGAAGCCTATATTCAAGATGTTTTGATGGCATTACGTTGGTTTACCGTAGAAGATATTGTCAGTTTGTTCAACATTCCTGACTATGGGTCAACTGCATCTGTCAAACCAGCACCCCAAAAGGAAACAGTCGATCAATCCATCGCCCGCAAGTTAGATCAGCTTCGCAACGTTAATCGTCAAATACAGGCAAATGCCGCTGCCAAAGAGGCGGGGAATATTCCTACCGAATTAGACGTTAAAGGACGATATTCAGGGTCAGTTAGCTTGGGAGGGACGATTCAAACCCCCCAGGCGGACTTCAGGGTAGAGGGTAATAATTGGCAATGGCAACCCCAGCCTACATACCCCAATATTGTTAGACCGTTAGGCTTAGTAATTGAAGAGTCCCAGTTTATTTCCTTGCCCAAACTCCTGATTTTAGGCAAGCTTCAGGGAACAACCATCGACTTAACTAAAGCATCGGTACAGGTACAAGAAGCATTGCTCTCATTGCGCGGAAAGCTATCTCCAGAACAATTAGATACTACCTTTGCTGTCGCCAATTTGACAGTAGATAACATTGCTAATTTTGTAGAAATTCCTGTGGATATTACAGGAGAAATAAATTCCCTTGGCACAATTAAAGGTACTCCTCAAAAACCCCAGCTAGAAGGTAAGGTGGCTTTTTCCAATGGAGCTTTTAATGGCAATATATTACCCGCCAAATTGGCAGGCAACTATAGCTATGATGGTAGCGAACTAGAATTTAACACTACTGCACCTGATGCCATTCAGGTTAAAGCAAATGTACCCTATCCCATTATTCCTGGAAAGAGCGATCGCCTGACCGCCAGTGCCAAGATTGATGAAGCAGCCTTCGTTTTTTTAGATGCTCTGAGTCAAAATTATCTTAATTGGATTGGCGGAGGCGGAGATGCTGAACTTGAAGCTACTGCTCGCTTAGATTTGGAGCGACCAGGCATAATTTACGATCTAGATGCTCAAGGAGTGGTTAATTTAGAGCAGGCTGAGGTTGTGGTTGAAACTCCCTTTTTCTCTGAGCCATTTATCGGTACTGGAAAAATTACCCTCGACAATCAAATTGTCAATGTTGAAACCTTAGAGGCTACCTTTGCGGATAAAAATTTATCGGTGGTGGGAAAACTACCGATTTTGAGCGCAGTTGGCAATTTAGACCAACCTTTAACTGTTGATTTACCATCCGCAGGGGAAATTAACATCGATCAACTCTATCAAGGTGAAGTAGCTGGCAAGATTGAGGTGTCTGGAGCGTCGTTAGCACCGATCATTGGCGGAAAAGTTACTATTGGCAAGGGTCAAGTATCAATTCCCAAGGCTCAAGCTCCTAGTCAAGAAGATGCAGTTCAGTTGGTTAAAACTGAGGTTAACAAAGCAACCTCAGGGACAAAAGCCAATAAATCGGGTAAAGCCAACGCCCAACTAGAACAATCTGCTGCTGAGTCTTCTTTTGTAACTACACTTAATGATTTCAAAGTTAATTTGCAAGACGTGAGGCTACAGCAGACTCTCCTTTATGATTTTGAGGTAGAAGGAGATTTAACTCTCAACGGTACTGTGGATGACCCCCGCAATATTATTCCTCAAGGAACAATATTATTAACTAAAGCTAACGTAGATCTGTTTTCCAGCAGCTTCAATATTGCTCGCAACCGAGAAAATACGATTATTTTTACTCCTGAGGCTGGCATATTCAATCCGAAACTTGATCTTGTTCTAAGAACACAAGTCGAAGATATCAATGAACAAGATTTTAGAGATTTCCGTCTTGCCGAGACAAACTCTAACGAATTAGACGATCCGATCTCAGAATCTAGCAGTAGTCAGACTGTCCGCATCAACTTGGTCATTGATGGTGAAACAACAGAAATCTTGCCAAACTTAGCTCAAACCAACGGCTCCAGCTGTAATGTTCGCTTCGCTAATGAATCTTTGGTGGAAGCTCAGGATTCATATAGCAAATCCGAGTTAAATCGATTTACCCAATGCTTTAACGATAGTGCCTATACAGGAGCAGAAGATCGCAATTTAATCAATTCTTCAGCGGTGGAATTAACTAGCACCCCAAATCTCAATCAAGGGGAGATTATCAACCTGCTAAGTGGTCAATTTATCGCCCTAGCGCAAGATCTGAGTAACCGTAGTCAATCTGAGCTATTTGATTTGGGGGTCAATCGCTTTATTCTGACTCCTTTGCAAAATAGGGCATTTTCAGTGGTAGATGATACTACCGTGAGCTTAGGTAAAAAAATCGGCTTGGATTATCTCAGCGTATTTCCAAATCTAGAAGGTGTGGTAGAAGTCGATCAGAAATCCTCAGTCCAATCAACCTTTAATTATGTCTTGGGTGAAGTAAGAGTGGAATATCGTCGAAATTTTTGAGATTATAATTCATGATCTCTAGCTTGAAGAAGCAATTATGAACAATTCCCCAATTTAAGCAGAAGATGGTTTAGTATCGTTTTAATTAATCCTTGAATATGACGAAATGCAGATCAAAATTAAGGTTTATCCTCGTACAGTTGTCAAATATTTAGTGATTGGCATAGTTTTTTTTGCCATAGTTAGTACAGGAATTCAAATCTGCAAGTATGTCTTTAACTATCGAGATGATTGGATGAAATTGCTCAATCTTGATCGCGAGTTAAATTTTCCTACTTGGTATTCGGCATTTATGCTAGGCTTTTGCGGGTTGCTACTTCACATAATCGCCGTTGGCAAAAAACGACAGGGAGATCGCTATGCTAAAGATTGGCAACTATTATCAGTAATCTTTGGCTTAATGGCGATCGATGAAATAGTTAGCATTCACGAAATTTTAATTATTCCTGAGATTAGTGAAGCGCTTAATTTACCCTGGTTTCTCCATTCTATGTGGGTAATCCCTGGTCTAGCTTTCGTTGCCTGGTTTGGTATACGCTATCGCAAGTTTGTGTTACATTTGCCGCCTGAATCCCGACAGCAGTTTATAATTGCTGCCTGTACCTATATTGGTGGAGCTTTAATTATGGAAATGGTTGGCAGTCATTTTGCAGAATCTATAGGACAGCAGCATCTTATCTACGCTCTAATTGCCACTGTCGAGGAAGTGCTGGAAATGACTGGCATCGTGATTTTTATTCATGGGCTACTTTGTTATCTGAGAAACTGGGCACAACAGCTAGATCTTCAGATAAATATATTTTAGAGTCTGCATTGCCAACCGACTACTCTGTTAGGCGAATGCAACTAGAGCAGCCAAAATTGCTTTATCTTTGCTTTACAAATTCTAAAATTGGCTAAAATGCAATAGTTAGATGCACGAAAACCGATGTAAGGCAAGAACCTCAAGAGATAGTTGCCACTTTATTTTTATGGCGTCTAATTTTCTGCATCACGATAGCTTTTAATCTTTAGGATCTATAGCTGGCAATGTCTGAAGCTAATTGTCAAATTCTGTCTTTAATTGTCTGAGTCGCAACTAACCTGATTAAAGATTTCATCAAGAAGAGTCTTATCTAAACTTTTACAATTCAAAATAGTGTAACCTTCCTTCTAAAGGGAGTAAATCACTTGATCTTCTGGCAAAAACTGATGATTTCTGTCTTACATTATATTCTGTATGGCAACATGATTCCTTTTGCTGATGAAAACTTAACTTTTTGATTACTTTTTAGATTACTTAAATATTAATAGATCGAGTTAGCTAAATACGGAATGCTTAACTCGAAGTTAGTTGGCTTTTTACTATCAACCTACTAAATCAAGCCTTAATAAAATACTATGTCGTCTTTATCTCGCCAGTTTTATAACCTTAACAACACCTCAGAACGTCAAGACGAAAGAGGAATCGTGTTCATAAATGCCAACTTTGATAATTGCGACACCCTAATTCAGCAAATTGTGCCTGAGCTGAGAGTGATTGTAGTTAGCCCCCATGCACAGGGCATTCAAGAAGTTTCTCGGATTCTAGACACTAGCTGCTGCCAAGAAATATATATCATTGCTCAGGGTTCTCCTGGGTGCCTATATCTCGGGAGTACAGAATTGAGTCTCAACACTCTGATTAACCATAGTTCAGAATTACAAAGCTGGTTCCAAAATCCTGCTGATGTAATGTTAGATGATCGTCGGCTTTATTTATATGGTAGTGATGTAGCAGCAGGAGACGTTGGGGAAGAATTTATTACTAAGTTAAGTTCCATCGTCGGTGCAACAATTGCAGCATCAGCAAAGGTAGCAAAAAGTCATGTTTTGCAACCCTAATGCTACTAATACTAGCCTCACTTCATGATGCGTTACTTGGGGTTAGCAAGGTGGCGATGGTATCAATTAAATGTTGCGGCTGGAGTGGTTTTCCCAGATAATCTGTTACCCCTAAACGTTCCGCCTCTTGTTTATGGCGATCGCCTGTACGGGAAGTTGCCATCACAAAGGGTGTTCGTTTAAAGGCGGGTAAGGCGCGAACTTTTCCCAGTAATTCAAAACCATTGAGTTTTGGCATTTCCACATCAGATAAAATCAAATCAATTCGACCCTGATACTGCTCGATCTGCTCCAATGCTTCCTGTCCATCGCGGCACACTAGTACTTGATAACCAGCCGCTGTTAATACTTTGTCGAGCATTCTCCTGGTAGCAACCGAATCTTCGGCAACTAGAACCGTTGAAACTGCATGGGCAATAGTCATGGTGTTATTTTTGACAGACACTGAAGACAGATTGTCTGGGGTAATTCCTGGGGGTAAAATCACAGGAATTACTTCTCCTGTACCCAGAACTGTACAGCCTGCAATATAGGTGGGAACAGGAACAGTTTCATCGAAAGGTTTGATAATTAATTTTTCTTCTCCTGCAATAGCATCAACCAAAATTGCTAGTGGTTCAAATGCCGTTTCCAAAACGATCGCCACTCGACCTTGAGTTAATTGCAGTGGTTTTCGAGGACAAGGAAACAAGCTAGCTGCTGCTGCGAGAGGAATCTCTTGATTTTGCCAGTTAATATATTCTTGGCGTCGATTGGTAAAGTAAAGTTCTTGATAGGGTAATATTTCCAGAATGCTGGTATGGGGAATAGCAATTAGCCCACTTTGTAATTTAACCAACATTAGGGATTGTAAGCTGAGGTTTAAAGGCAAAGTAATTGTAAAAGTCGAGCCTAAACCAACATCAGTGGTAACAAAGAGTTGACCCCGCAGTTGACGAATCAAGTTCAGCACAATATCCAATCCCATACCTCGACCAGAAATATCACTAACCTGGGCTGCGGTGGAAAAGTCTGGCTCAAAAATCCAGTTGACAATTTCTTCAGGTTTGAAATCTTTAATTGTTTTTTCAGGAGAACAAATTCCTCGTTCTACTGCTCGATGGTAAACTTTCTCGGGATTAATGCCGCCGCCGTCATCCTGAATCTTAATTACGAGTTGATTATTTTTCAGCTGTGCTTGGAGAATAATGGTTGCTGTTTCGGGTTTGTTGGCAGCAAGGCGCTCATATTTAGACTCAATCCCATGATCAAAAGCATTATTGAGTAAATGAGTTAGAGGCGTTTGTAGTTGTTCCAGCAAGATTTGATCCACCAGGGTATTTTTGCCCTCAATCTCTAAATTGACAGGCTTATCAAACCGCTGACCCAGACCTTTAATTTGGGGAATAAATCGTTTAGCCAAGACATCGAAAGGAACTAAGCGAGAATCAGTGACTTGAGAATATAGTGTATCTAAGTTTTTTTCAGTACCTTCAAGATCCTCAGCTAATTCTCGGTCTACAAAATCAATATCAGTGCGAGTTTCTTGAATCTGCAACATCAATTCTTGAAAAGATTGCAAACTACTGTGCAGATCTGTGTAACGATCCATTTCCAAAGAATCAAAATCCTGTTCTTCGGCGGCAAAATCATCTTCCTCATCTGAAACATTACCAATAGAGCTAACTGCAAGCTGATTGTAAAGAGCTTGGATCTGCTCCCGAATTGGTTCAAACTGACGCGTAAGCGATCGCAATCGACGGTTGGCTTGATTGAGAACTCTTCGTTGTCGGGTAATGCGGGATTGACTGAGAATTAATTCTTCCACATTGTTAGTCATCTCCTCTAGTCTTTCTAGGGAAATTTTCACCTGACTATTGGCAGCGGGCTTTTGGGATTCTACTACTTTAGCTAATACTTGCTCCTGGGATAATGCTGGTGGGGCAAACATTACCGTCGACAGTTCCGCATCCTCGTCGGATTCAGGAAAATCAAAGAAGCCAGTCTCAGAATCAGCTAAAAATTCATCGTCTTCATTGACTTCATAAAGCGCTATGGCATCAAGTTCATCTGACTGATCTGGTTCAGTTTGAAAATTTGCCAGATAGAGATCGCGCTGCTGTCGAATTTCATCAACTAATTCCTGTACCGTAAGTAGGGCTTCTAAGGGATCGCAGCTAGTTAGAATCTCTGCTACGGTTGCCACTACTGCTGCCAACCAGGGTAAATCTAGGGTTTCGCTTAAAAAGGTACACTCATCAGCAAAGTCTGCTAGAGCTTCGTTGATTACCGATTCTGGAGTATCCATTGCCAAATCGGCGATCGCCTGACATAAGTCTTCGAGATCTTGGTTTAAAGTTTGGGCAATCAGGTCATGATTTACGTCCTGTGTTGCTGCGGCTGGCTGGGAGACTAATTCTAGGCTCTCTAAATAGTTGTCAATCTCCGTCCGTAGCTGAGAGATAATTTCTTGGGTCAGCAGCAAGGCTTCTGTGGGGTCGGATTTTAACGACTCAGGGATGGGAACTACCGCCTCTCCTAACCAGGGAAGATCTAAAGTTTCTGCGAGGAAGCTACATTCATCAACAAAATCCGTGAGTAATGGTTCGACTAATTCCGTCGGCGCATCTATTTCCAGCTCTTCAATCGCCACAAAGCTATTGTCTAATTCTTCGGTTAGAGTCGTGCGAATTAGCTCTTGATTATCATTACTAAATTCTGGGTCTTGAGACCCCTTATTTTCAGTGCTAGAGCCAACTAAAGACTCCAGAGCCACAATCAATTCAGGATTAGCGACCGCATCATCTACAGTATGAGCTTGACTGATGACATAGCCCACCTCATCAATGCTTTTCTCAACTAAAGCCCAAGCCAATTCCACTTCAGTAATACTCTTTTGCTGTAGCTCCACCAAAACATCTTCGAGCTTGTGCGCCAATTTCTGGAGGCTAGTGAGAGACGCCAATCCTGCTCCGCCCTTAAGGGAGTGAGCCGCCCGCAACAAAGCTTTATAATCGGGATTGGCACGGTCTTGAAAACCCGATTCGAGTAATTGCAGATACTCTGGAGCATCCTCATCTAAAAAACATTGACGTGCTTCGGCAGTAATAGCAGCGAGAATTGCAGGATCTAACTGAGAGCTCATTTTGGGTCAGATTTTTATCTAGAGGAATAATTATTGGTGCCATGAGAGGAAATGATGAGGCAATTTAAACGTCAAGCGGCTTAAATTAACTTAAATTAACTAGTTCTATGCCGCGATCGCTCTAGACCTCCAACTTAAATTGGGAGATGGAGGACTGAAGATTGTCCGCTTCTAAAACCAAAGTTTTTAGAGACTCTACTACTTGCTGAGCTTCCGTAGAGTTGCTTTGTGCCACCGTGGCAATACCACTAATTTTCTGATTCACTACTTGAGAAGTGTTAGTTTGATCGATAGTGCTAGTCGAAATATATTTGAGGTACTCATCGATTTGCTTACTAGTTTCTGCCAGTGTCCGCAAATTGAGTTTAGTCATGCGGACTAATTCACTTCCGTTGACTACTTCTGAAGTACTAGTTTCCATCCCTTGCAACACTGAAGTGGTATCTTGCTGAATCGTGGTTACTAATTGTTGAATATCCTTAGTTGCTCCCGTGATTCGATCTGCTAATCGACGAACTTCCTCGGCAACAATTCTAAATCCTTCACCGTGTTCTCCTGCCCGTGCTGCTTCCACCGAAGCATTAAACGCCAACAGGTTGGTTTTTTCCGAAATTCCCGAAATAATCTCGACAATTTGGGCGATTTCCTGCGAAGATTCAGCCAACTGCTTAACTTTTTTAGAAGTATTAGCTACGGTATCGCGAATTTTTTCAATGCTATTGACCGTAGCATCCATCGCTAAATCTCCTTCCCGAGCCTGAATCGAACCGTGACGGGCAATTTTAGCTGCTTCCTGAGCATAGTTAGCCACAGTTTTTACTGACTGATTAATCTCGTCAATACTGCCTAACGCCTGGGTAATTTCTTGAGTTTGACTAATAGCAGACTCAGAAAGCTGACGTACTGAATCTTCACCCGTCAGAGATAATTGACCAACTTCACTGGAAACTATCTGTACTTCCTGCAATAGTCCCCGCAATTTTTTCATGGTGGCGTTAAAAGCATCGGCAATTGAACCAACAACGCCATCGGTCATTTGCGCCCTAACGGTTAAATCTCCTTTCTGTGCTCCTTCTACGTCAAGCAGCAAACCCATGACTCCTTGTTGTAGCAACTCTTTTTCCTGACGCTGTTGCTTCGCCTCTGCCTCCTGAGTAAATAGCAAGTCCTCAATTTGTCCCGCCATTTTATTAATATTGCGACTCAAATCCGCTAACTCATCATCTCCTGCTACTGGAAGCCTAACTTTTAGATTCCCCTGTCCCATTTGCTCAACCGCTGCTGCCGCTTCTACTATGGAGTGAGTGGCTCGCTCGGCAATTAATCTCGAAAGTGCTGCAACTACTAATACTGCCAAAATATTACCGAGGATAAATACTTGCGACATTTGTTTTTGAGGAGCAAAAATGTAGTTTTTATCAACGGCTCGAACTGTACTCCAGCCGACATATGGTAAATCTCGAATCAGTTTGGCATCTAGATCACCAAACGTACTAAGGTAAGCAATTTCTGATTTTCCTGTAAAGATTGAGTTGAGTTCTCTTGCTTGGCGATTATTGTCAGACCTAATTGCTTGATTGTTGCGACGACGGCTCAATTCGGATTTTAATTGTGACCCATAATCGAGATTAGAGATTGCAGCAGGATTCAGATTGTTATTTCCGTTTGAAGACCAAAATACTTCTCCTTGATTATCTAGTAAATAACTAGTCTGGTAACTTTCTGAACTATCAACAATATTATCAATTACCGCTACAGGCATCCGAGCAACCATAATACCTATAGTTTGGGCACTTCTGGTATCTTTGATCGGTGCTGAGAAATAAATCTCGGAAGTATTAGAACTTTCCGTCACAATAGGCTGGCTAATCAAAGGTTGATCAAAGTTAATCGTTTCTTGAAAGTAACTACTTTCCTGAGGATTACTCACAGTTTCTTTACCTGAATGAGCGATCGCATTCCCCTTTAAATCAAAAGCGGTAACACTACTATAAATTCCGTATGAATTGACATAACTTCTGAGAGCAGCTCTTTTTTGGAGAGAATTAGTCTTAGTTCTTAACTCTGGATCAGCAATTTCACCAATTTTAGCCATTATTTTGATATCACCATATCTTTGGCGCATAAATAAGGCAATTTCCTTGGTTACATCGCTAGATTCTTTTAGCTCGATACGATTGATTTGTTGGGAAATTGTTTTATCCGCCAAGATATAAGCAACAGTACTAATGCCGATACTAGAAGTTATAGCGACACCAATCAAGATAAAGCTAGTTTTGGCTTTGATACTCAATCTTGACCACCAAGAGCCAGACTTCTCTTGACTACTTTCAAGATTAATCCTACTAATATTATCGGTCGCCTGTTGTAAATTATCTAATGCCTGCTGAGCTACGTCTCCATAATTGCCACCACGATCTAGCTCTAAAATTTCTTGATAAAGTGCGATCGCTGCTTCCGCATCTCCCGAGTTTTCTAAGGCATTTGCCTCGACAATTTTATTTACAATATCTCCAGAGTTGTCAGACATAGACTTGATTCCTAATAATTCAATTCAATATATGCAATTTAAGTCGATACTAATTAAGCTGATACTAAGCTTGACTGTTGATACACTTGTTCAAGCAAACTAGCAGCATCGATCATATAGGTTGTCTGGGACTCAGTTTGGACTGAAGCAGAACAGCACTGATGCAGTTGAGGCGATACATTGTCTGATAAAGGTTCCAAACAAGATGGTTCGATCTCTGCAATCCCGTTCAGTTTGGTTGTGACCAGAGCTACTTGCTTTTGGCTGTCTGATGCATCAGGCTTGAGAATTACTGCCGTCAGCTTTTGAATTCGCTGCTGACGCTGAGTCGGCAAATTAAAAAAGCGATCGCTGTCTAATACCCAAAGTAAAGAACCTTTATAATTGACAACGCCATACCAAAAACTGGCTACCCCTGGGACAGTACAAATATTTTGGACTTCAAGTTGGATAACCGTTCCCATATTGACTAGCGGTACCCCCAAGTAAATTGAAGAAGCTAATTCAAAAACAAAATATTCTTGATTCATAACCACAGGGTAGACTTACAATCTAGAGCAACAAGTTCGGGAAGAGGATCAAGCTTACTATTCACAATTAACTTTTGATGTAGACTAGCTTTATTTCCACCTAACTGACGAACTGGATCACTTTATCAACTAGGTTTTGAGGAACATAAGGTTTAGTGATATATTCATTACCACCTTGACGAATTGCCCAGAAGCGATCAAAATCTTCTGCTTTAGAGCTACAGAAAAGAATTGGCAATTCTTTCCATTCAGGATGTTCCCGAATTTTGCGACAAAGATCTAACCCACTTTCTCCAGGCATGACAATATCTAACAAAATTAAGTTGGGGGCAGGGTTGCTATTAAGCCAAGTCCAAGCTGATTCTGCACTTTCAGCTACAGCTACGTTGAAACCAGCATGAGTTAGTAACGCCGAACTCATTTGTCGTTCGGCATGGGTATCTTCAACAATTAGAATAGTCTTCATCATAATTAATTACTGTTTCCAATTATTTTTAAATAAATAATTTGGCTATAGTTATAATTCCCAAAATTTGACTTAAATTACCATTGTTTGAATCTTGATTACTTGAAACAAAAAAAATATATATAGCCAAAATTATTACAGTCACTTACCTCGATCATTTTTAATAATTGTTGTTACGTAATGTAACTAAAAACTAATTAGTTTTGATCAACTAAAAAAATCCACCCTTTTTGGTTTTTCTCTTTTCTCAAACCTTCATAGATTAATGAGTTAGCACTTTCGGTCACTAAACAGTTACCGTTGATTGTTCTAAAACTTTTGCTAAAGTAATCAACTTATTTGGATCACAAGGCTTAGTTAAATAGTCTGTTGCCCCCACTATTTTGGCTCTCACTCGATCAATCATGCCGTCCCTTCCTGTAAGCATTACAATCGGCACATCTTTGAATTTTTGAGATTTTCTTAAGAGACTGCACAGATCGTAACCATTAATATTGGGCATATTGATATCTAGAAAAATCACCGCTGGTTGATGTTGAGCTAATTTTTTTAAAGCTATGGTAGGGTCGATAATGCCCAAGACTCTATATCCCACAGCTTCTAAGGTCATTCTGACCTGCTTTTGAACTGTCTTACTATCATCAATACATACAATCAAACTAGATAAGTTATTATTATTTTCCAGAGTTGAATTCCCAGACAAAGGAGTTGGTTTTGCTTTCAAGTTACCTTCTAAAAGCTCCTGTTTCTGCGCTATTTCTTCTGTAGTTAGATCTTTAAAGGGAAAAATTGCAATTAAATCTTCAGTGACAGACTGCTTTAACAATTTTGCTATAAAATGAATATCAACTTTTGCTTTAGCGGCGATCTGATAAAGACAGCTTTTGGCAACGAATAAGCTAACAAAAGATGATAATTTATGATATTTGGCTATTGGTTTAAGTTCTGGACTATTATACTTAGATTTCCAATTTTTATAAAACTTAAGCGCATTTTTTTGATCTAAATATAAACGACTAAAGGGAGAAACAATGTAGCTATTAATTTGTTTCCAGGAGCTAATTTGTCCCTCTAGTTTGGCGCTCAGTTGATCTAAAGTAAAACTAATAAGCGCTTTCTTGATTCTTCTTTTAGGGACAAACTTAATTTTAGCTTGATTAATACTTAGAACATTGACCAATCCTTCTCGCACAAATCGAAAGAGAAATTTTTTAATCTCACTACTAGATAGCTGTTGCTGAGTCAAAGCCTCACATAGCTGTACATATTCAGAGGATTCTTGCTGAAATTTTAACTGAGGACAGCTCGCTCCTAAGTTAAATTTTTGCCAAAGGTAATTTAATCGAATCTGCTGTCCGACAACACTATTGATATACTGAATCTTGCCCTCTAACAAATATACATTCCAGCAAATTGAGAAATCTTGTGGTGATTCGATTTCAATACAGCCAGACCAAGCTTCTTGTGATTTTTCCTGAAGAACTTGTAATGGATTCTGTAACTTGTTGTTCATAATTTTGCAGCAAATTTGCGAGGGACTAAGCAAAAGTAATAAAAAAGTGCTAAATATCTGCCAATAGAATGCTTGTATAGTGCTTTTTCTAGAGTTCCCAAAATCTGAATTAAAATTCAAATTTATGTTTTTGCTATTGTCAAATCGGAGACAGACAAGATGGCGTTAATCATTGCAGGAGATCGCTCTGGAGTCGGTAAAACTACTGTTACCCTGGCAATATTGGCATATCTAGCAACTCAAAGTAAGCGAGTACAGTCTTTTAAGGTAGGTCCAGACTACATCGATCCCATGTTCCATCATGGGGTAACAGGCTTACCCTGTCGCAACTTAGATCCCGTTTTGACTTCTCCTCGCTATGTTCAAGATTGTTTTAAACGTCATGCTCAAGTTGCGGAATGGATTGTAGTCGAAGGGGTAATGGGATTATTTGATGGTATTTACAATCCTCATGAGCCAAACGCTCTCAATGATTATGGCAGCACAGCTCATATTGCGAGAATTTTGAACTTACCGGTGCTACTAGTTTTAGACTGCTCTAGTTTATCCACCTCGATCGCGGCGATCGCCTATGGCTATGCCAACCTAGATGCTAGGGTCAATATTGTGGGAGTAATTCTAAATAAAGTAGCCAGCGATCGGCATTTAGAATTATTAGAAACGGCATTAAGCAGTATTAAGATGCCGATTTTAGGAGTTTTACGACGTAATGCGGCGGTAGCTATTCCCGATCGCCATTTGGGTCTGGTTCCTTCCAGCGAACTATCCGAAATTAACCATATTTTTGCACGACTAGCTAATTTAGCGAAAAGATTCTTTAACTGGGAGAAATTGTTCCCCTTGATCTCGCAAGAACCCATTGCTAATGATCAACAGCTAAAAATTGATTTTTATCCTGCTAAAGTCAAAATTGCTGTTGCTAAAGATAAGGCATTTAATTTTTACTATCGAGATAATCTAGATACCCTTACGGAATTAGGAGCAAAATTGGTTTATTGGAGTCCGCTGGATGATCAGAATATTCCTGACGATGTTCAGGGATTTTATTTTGGTGGTGGTTTTCCCGAGATATTTGCTCAACAGCTAGCTGATAACAGAAATGTTTTACAACAGCTTAAACAAATTATTCAAGCTGGCATTCCTACTTACGCTGAATGCGGTGGTTTAATATATCTCTGCGAACAACTAATCGATCTTGAGCAGCGAACTTGGTCAATGGTGGGAGTGATTCCAAGTCAAGTAACCATGCAAGCCAGATTAACTCTTGGCTATCGTAGAGCAAATGCTTTACAAGACAGTTCCTTGATTCCAGCACAGCAAACAGTTAGGGGACACGAATTTCATCGCTCACAACTTACTGTTAATTCAACTTCTCCTCAATGGCAAGTACAAGGTTTTCATCAATCTAGTATGCAATCAACTGAAGGCTGGAATATTAAGCAACTTCATGCCTCTTATCTTCATCTTCACTGGGGAGAAGAGACATCTCTGGCTCAAAGATTTATCCAAAATTGCCGAAACTACAAATCTTCGTTATATTGATTCTGGATACGTAGTTATCAAATTGACCTTTAGGGATACAGGAGGTGATGCCCATGACAGAACATAGTAGTAACATGGGTCTCCTAGTTGATGATAGCCAGCTGTGTGCTGGGGCTGTTCTTTAATACAGTCTCATCTTAAGCTTCTTCGGAAGCGACTAGGTAGACATTGTTGGAGTTCCTTCCAGCAGTTAGGTTTCGACTAAGAGACCCTCTAGACCGCCCTCACGAGTAATAACCATTGCAACGCCATTTGTTGTTATCTGTTACTAACTTGTGGGGGCGGATAGTTTTTGGGCAGACATTTCCCATAAGAACATCCATATTTAACGCATTTTTAAAATCCACAATCGAAAATTAGCCTGAGATTTATAAATTATTGAAAAATTGTTGAATAGAGCAGACAACTTGCAAGCAAAATAAATAAAGAAATAAAAAACATCAATCTCTACCTGTTGTGTCTTATGAAAATTGCCAAAAATGTGACTGAACTAGTTGGTAAAACTCCTCTGGTGCAGCTTAACCGTATTCCGCAAGCTGAAGGATGCCTTGCAAATATTGTGGTCAAACTTGAAGGGATGAATCCCGCGGCTTCTGTCAAAGATCGAATCGGAGTCAATATGATTAATGCGGCTGAGGCGGAAGGCATTATTACTCCTGGCAAAACGATTTTAGTTGAACCCACATCAGGCAATACGGGAATTGCGCTAGCAATGGCGGCGGCAGCTAAAGGATACAAGCTAATTTTGACGATGCCTGAAACTATGAGTAAAGAACGGAGGGCAATGCTAAAAGCCTATGGGGCACAGTTGGAACTAACTCCTGGGAGTGAGGGCATGGGTGGTTGCATCAGAAAAGCTCAAGAAATTACCGATAATGTTCCTGACGCATATATGTTGCAACAGTTTAATAATCCTGCTAACCCCGAAATTCATAAAAGCACTACTGCCGAAGAAATTTGGGCAGACACCGAGGGGAAAGTAGACATAATTGTGGCGGGAGTTGGCACTGGTGGCACCATTACAGGAACCGCAGAAGTCCTCAAACGCTATAAATCTGGATTAAAAGCGATCGCCGTCGAACCAATTGGTAGTCCAGTACTATCTGGTGGTAAACCAGGTTCCCATAAAATTCAGGGCATTGGTGCGGGATTTGTGCCCGAAGTGTTAAAGGTAGATTTGATTGATGAAGTTGTTACCGTTACTGATGATGAGGCGATCGATTTTGGTCGTCGACTAGCTCGCGAAGAAGGTTTACTCTCTGGCATATCTACTGGTGCCGCCCTGGCAGCAGCGATTAAAGTCGCGAAAAAACCAGAAAATAAAGATAAGCTAATTGTGATGATTCAACCTAGCTTCGGAGAACGTTATCTCAGTACTCCTTTGTTCGCCGATTTGGAACAGCCTGTCTTTAATTAAGTCACAAAGGGCTATACCCGCATGTATTCAAGAGTTAAATGCTCTGGTACATGAGGATCAAGCCTCGATTAGCTTTTGCACCAACCTAACCTTTATAACGTCTGCAAAAATGATATTAAGCCGTGAATCATTATCAAGTTCTCCAAGTTAGTTCCCAAGCTACTCAACAAGAAATTAAACAGTCATATCGACGTTTAGCCAAAAAGTTTCATCCAGATAGCCAAAAATCCCCCAATTCCGAGCAAATTATCGCCCTCAATGCCGCTTACGAAGTTTTGGGCGATCGCCAAAGCCGACGCAGATATGATCGACAACAGCAGCTTGGTCAAACCAACGATTTTTGCGCCAATCGACAAGCCAGAAATGCGGCTGCTCAAAGACAATATCAACAGCAACGTGCCTCTAAACCTCCTGAGGTTACTTACGAGCAGTGGTTAAAAGAAGTTTATCTGCCGATTCATCGCCTCGCAAGCAAAATTCTCGATCCCTTAGAGATGGAAATAGATCGCTTATCTGCCGATCCCTTTGACGATGATTTAATGGGAGATTTTGAGACCTACTTAGATACCTGTGAGGATTATTGGCAACAGGCACAGCAAAAGATTTCATCTCAGCCTAATCCGCCTCAAGTCGCGGGGGTTGCATCTAATCTTTACTATTGCCTCAATCATATTGGTGATGGGATCAAGGAATTAAAGTGGTTCACTATGAACTACAACGATCAGTATCTCCATACAGGACAAGAAATATTTAGAATCGCAGATCGTCTACACGATCAAGCTCAAGCAAGAGCGACATCTTTTTTATGATTGTAATTGGATACTGCAAATTAATTCATTTTCTGTTCAAGATTCTAGTTTCGGTGTAGGTTATGTGTATTCAAAGCAGAAACATCGCTATATTAAATCCTAGTCATTAAATTTTTTCATGGATCGAGAGGACTTTTGATCCCTATAACAACTCGATTCAAAACATGAGTATAAATCTAAGAAGAGAATCAAGAAGCTTCAAAAAAGGATTCTTTGGTTGAGTAAATTGCATATAATCCTGGCAACATAAGGATCAAAGCTACATTGTCCACTTTTAAGTGTTCTTAGTCAGATCTAGAAAACAACCCATAACTCGAAAAATTCATAAATCGACCACTGGAATCGTCTTAAGTGTGAAAAGCAAAATTGGACAACAGTTGAGTCGGTTGAGTTGAATTCATTATTCATTTGAGCTTTCGATAGCATTATAAACTGCTCCATCAGAATGCCTGATTGATTATCGACTTAATTCTCAAACTTAACTCCGTCCAATGAACCCAGTCATTATAGGCTTTGAAAAAGCTAATGACGGTTAACAATAAATTCAAAAAGTAGAAAAGGACTAAAAATGCAATCAACTAATATAACAAACAAAAAAAGTCAATCAAGCTCAAAATGCAGTGGTTTTTGGACATATCGTCAGTCGAATGATCTGATTTTTGTCATAGATAATAATAACAAAGATACTTATGCTAATTATGTTTTAGAAAATTTTGGTGAGTTCTTAAAGCAAGAGATGACAAATAAATTGACTTGTGAGCTATGTGAAGGTAGAACTCCGCGTAAAGATCGTAAACTTCTTCAAATCTCGCCTGATTGGTTTCAGCTCGTATCTATTGAAGTCCAGACGAAGAAATGGAACAAAAGTAAGTCTGGATCCAAGCCTAATCTTCATGTAAAATTCTATTTTGATAAGGATTATGTAAAAGGATCATCACTAAGTGATTACTTCAACGAAAAGACGTGCGAGAATGATTTCGAAAAAAAAGCTAAATACTGGAATCTTGAAGAACAAGGTAGTCTGGAAGAAGTGTTAAACGATAAAAAAGACAATAAGGTTACTCTTATCATGGAAGACAGTGAGTTCAAGCAATTTATAAAAAACCCAACCTTATCTAAGCTTTCAAAGACAAAGAATCTGTATATATATTCACAAAAATATGCAGATACAATCGAGACAAAAAAGTCCAGAAACTAATAAGCTCACCTAATATCCGAATAAAGAGTGGCTTCAACTGATACATAACCCAACAAAGTTTGATTCACTTTTCTCTAAATAGCGATCGCCCTAAGTAAAGCAAAAATAATATGCGATCGCTATTTACTAATTACTAAAATTCTGTAATTCTAAATTGACTCAAGGGGAATCCTGGTATCGCAGAATAACGATCAAGAGCAAAATTAGTTTATCCTAATAGAAAGTAAACAATTTACTTAACTTTACATTTTTAGAGTATTAACTCAATATATGAAATGCACTATTGATCGTCGCGCCCAGTTTTCCGCAAGTCATCGCTACTGGTTGCCAGAATTAGACGAAGCAGAAAATAAACGCCTATTCGGTGACTGTAGTCGTTTCCCTGGACATGGACATAACTATGTTTTGTATGTCTCCCTCGCTGGCGAATTAGACCAGTACGGCATGGTCGAAAACTTGTCTGTAGTCAAGCAAGTAATTAAGCAAGAAGTTACTAGTCAACTCAACTATTCTTATCTCAACGACACCTGGTCAGAATTTCAGACAACTTTACCTACGACTGAAAACATCTCTCGGGTTATTTGGCAGCGACTTGCCCCTCACCTACCCTTAGTCAACGTTAGATTATTTGAACATCCCGAACTCTGGACAGATTATAAAGGAAATAATATGGAAGCTACTTTAACAGTCAAAACTCACTTTAGCGCTGCTCATCGTTTGGCGATACCCAGTCTCAGCTTTGAGCAAAACCAAGAAATTTATGGTAAATGCGCTCGTCCCAATGGTCATGGTCATAATTACCACTTAGAAGTTACCGTGGCGGGAGAAATTGATGCTCGTACAGGGATGTTGGTAGATTTGGGTGCTTTACAAAATGTCATTGATAAATATGTAGTCGAGCCTTTCGACCACACTTTTTTAAATAAAGATATCCCCTATTTCGCTGAGGTTGTCCCTACTGCCGAAAATATTGCTGTGCGGATTGCCGATTTATTGCGATCGCCAATTAAAGAGATCGGTGCGGAGTTAGATAAAATTAAGTTAATTGAGAGTCCGAATAACTCTTGTGAAATCAATTGTCGGACATCCACATCCTCCTTGGAAAGAAACACTCAAGAAGCAATATTATCTGCTTCATAAACTTCATCACCATCTTGTAGGGAATTAAACCCATAGAGGATTAGGCTAAAATCAATCGGGATATCTTATCGATACTAATGAATAAGATATCCCTGTTTAATTAGAATCTTAGATTCATCGAAGAAAACCCCACCTAATATAAAGCTGAAATTAAGATTAATAGTGCAGCTTGGGTCAATTAATGGCAGTTAATACTTAAATTCTGCTAAAAACCAGGAATATATCTTATTAATGTCTACAAACTATCTCAGACCTACGACTATACTGTGAGAGGATATTCAGGACTGTTAATGATTGCTTAAGCGATCAGATCGCACTAAAAAGTATTTGGTACTATGAGCAAAAGTATAGTCTTCATAGTAAAACAAAGCAGTAGCAGACTAATACTCATTTAAACAACAGGAGAGCATAAAATATGGAATCTAATACTCCAGAAGTCGTAGAAACTCAGTCAACTGCAACAGGTTTGAACGGTGAATCTGCGGGAGTCATCACCGCAACTAAACCCAAATCATCACCTACAGACAACGCAGTTCAAGAATACTTGAGTATTGGGACAAGTTTCTTAACTCAAATCTTTGATATTCTCAAAGGGTTTATAGATGCCAATCAAAAACTATTGGTTAACTTACTGCTAATTTTTCTGGGGATTATTGCAGTTAAAGTAACTTTAGCCATCATCTCTGCTATCAATGATATTCCTTTATTGGCACCTACTTTTGAGCTAGTAGGACTTGGTTATACGGGCTGGTTTGTCTATCGGTACTTGTTGACGAATTCTTCTCGTCAAGAATTAGGACAAGAATTTGAAGCTCTTAAAAATCAAGTCATGGGCAAAGAATAGTATCCAATCAATTAAAAGTTCAGGTTTTCTTGTATCATCTCTTAGCCCCAGAAAGATCTGCTGGGGTTTTTTATTAATCTGGGAGTAAAGGAAAAATCGCTCAATGCTAGTATTTTTACCATAAATGGATGACTAATCACCAATTACTATTTAGCAATAAATAGCAAGTATAGTCGTTCTAATTAATTTCCTGCTCCTCTAAGTACATGCGGGCATATGCAAAGCGGTATCCTTTAGGAAGCCCTTTGTCGTTTCAGGGGAACAGGGAACAGAAAACAACATTTACAATGCTCAACTATAGAGCTTTATGCATAAGGTTTCTATTTAGAATGGCTATTGCCTACTTATTGTTTGTCAAGAAGTCTCAATTGGTGACTGATGCGCGTGTGAACTGTCTGTAATTCTCTGAGATTAGTTAATTCAGCGGTATCAAAGCAGGCTTGAATGCGGCGAAGAGTTTTTTCCAGCTGTTTAGCTAATTGTAAAGCCTGTTCACTAACCTTATCCATTTGCTGTTGTTCATAAATTTCTAAAGCTTTGTTGCGTAAAATTTGAATCCCTACAGTTTCAATTCCTTCTTGAATACTAAATTCTAATCTTAGAAGAATGCGCTCTTGTTCGGAGAATCTTTCCAAAACTACTTTTTTGGGGTGGGAAGAAGTAGTTTGTGGCAGCCTAGCCATACGCTTAATTTCATCAATCAAAGAACAGAAAATCGGCAGAGGTACTTGCTCGATAGCAGATTGAGTTGATTCGTTTTGATGAGCGATAATACTGCCGCGATCGCTATGACGACTCAAGCTAATATATTCAGTCTGATGACGAAAAGCCTGTTCTAATAATTTTTGCCAGGACAGTTGAGGCTTTAACTGCGGTAAAAAATCTGCGTTTTCGATGGGTTCGGAAGTTACCTTACCCAAGGTTTCAGCAATTAAGTCAGATATTTGCGCCTCTGAGAAGGCAATTTCAGGATCTCCTAAAGCAGTTTCTTGCGCCAAAAGTTCAGCAGGATTCCCGCCAATAATTGTGGGTTTATCATCAAGATTATGAGGTTTTGATTGATTCAGAAATTCAGGAGGAATTTCAAATAGAGTTGGTGTTGAATCAGCTTTTTTCTGAGAAGATTTTGGCGTAGGCGGTGGCGTTAAATTCAAATCTTTGAGAAAGTCTAAATCGGGGGGTAACTCTGGCTCATCTGCTATTGAAGTTGAAGCAGATTCTGCTGCGGGAGAAATAATTGTCGGTGCTGAGTCAGACAGTCTGCGGCGACGATCTCCTTGAGGATTTGGACTGGGACGAAAGTCAGTATCAATTACAGTTTTGTTTTGATTCTGTTCTGCTGTGGAAGATGGAACAGAATTTTGGGGATAGTTAGAGAGGATTATTTGATGAGTTTGTTGATCAATTAGTTGAATTTCTAAATCATATTTAAAAACTTTAGCGATTGAATTAACAAACTTTAGTGATTCTTGATTAGTAGGAGCCAACATGCCCATAATCAAATTACTACCCACTAGCTTTAAGGGTAAAACTTCGTAATGCTGGCAAGAATCAAGTGGAAAAACCTGATCGATTAGCTGGAAAATTTCTTTACTATTGGCAAGACAATCGGCAAAGATTGCTGTTGTGAAGTTACCAGAATTAGAAGCATTATTCATGGAAGGGAGCCTATCTTGAAAATATGTTGAGTAATCTGTGACCGTTGGTCAGTAGATAATCTAGTGATTCGTGATTAAGTTCGATTTTTGATCAATGCCGCCTGATGATTAAAATTCAGCTTCAAGTTAATGATTGATCATCACTTGAGAAATCCTCTCCATCTTAAGTTACCCAATTAGAGCATCAAGATTAGCATTGGCTATGAGGAGTTAACAGTAAGTCAGGATCAACAAAGGCTTTCCTCTAACTATCAATTTGTTTTAAAATAACTCCTCTAAAGACTTTGGAAAAATATAAATACAAATGACAGATAAATCACCGATTCCAGTCGTAGTTAATGGTGCTTTGGGTCAGATGGGGAGAGAAGTCATCAAAGCGGTATCCCAAGCTGAGGACATGATGTTAGTTGGTGCCGTAGATCTTAATCCTGAATATTTGGGTCAAGATATCGGTGAAATCATCGGCATTGGGGCTTTGGAAGTCCCCATCCTGAACGATTTACAGAGTGTGTTGGTCTTAGCAACCCAGGAAAAAGTCCAGGGCGTAATGGTCGATTTTACCCATCCCGACAGCGTCTATGAAAATACTCGTAGTGCGATCGCCTATGGAGTTCGTCCTGTGGTGGGCACTACTGGCTTAAGTGATAAACAACTGCAAGACCTGAGTGAGTTTGCCGATAAAGCTAGTACAGGAACCCTGATCATTCCTAATTTTTCGATTGGAATCGTCTTACTTCAGCAGGCAGCACTTACCGCGTCCCAATACTTTGACCATGTCGAAATTATTGAGTTACATCACGATCGCAAAGCCGATGCCCCCAGTGGGACAGCAATCAAAACAGCTCAAATGCTGTCAGAGATGGGAAAATCATTTAATCCCCCAAAAGTAGCATCCCAAGAAACTATGACGGGCGCCAGAGGTGCTACCGCAGCAACCAATATTCCAATTCATAGCATTCGGTTACCAGGCTTGATTGCCCATCAAGAAGTATTATTCGGCGCCCCTGGTCAACTGTATACATTACGTCATGACACGAGCGATCGCTCATGTTATATGCCTGGTGTATTATTATCAATTCGTAAGGTGACAGAATTAACTTCGTTGATTTATGGTTTAGAAAAAATACTATAGTTCAACAGCAAATAGCTTAAAACCAATGATTACTTTCTTAGATAGTTTTTAAAAAGTCCCAAGAACTAGGAAACTACAATCAAGTTTATTTACATAAGACAGATATGCATAGTTTAAAATTTGAGTTTTACTAATATTTTTTATGCTCACCCCCTTAACTAGAGAGAAAATGGAGCAGTTGATCCCCTTAATTGCGACAGGCAAACAATACTCCTACTATTGGGGCAAGTGGTCTGATATTTTAAATCGGCTTTTGGTTTCCGTAGTGGGAATTGTGGTGGTTTTAATTTTAGACGTGCTGTTTGGCGACCAGGGTGAAGCTTTGATCTTGCTTTTAGGTGGTATTGTGGCTCTTTATTGGCTGTGGTGTCCTGTTTATCAGGCAAGTCGGCGCAATGCTGCCAATCGTCGCTTTAAATACTCAGGTTTTTGGCGCGGTAAAGTTTTAGATGTGTTTCTTACCGAAGAATTGATTGGAGAGGAAGAAACAGTAAATCAACGAGGGGAGCTAGTTATTATTGAAAATCGCGAGCGTTGGATCAACTTGATTTTGGGAGACCAAACAGGTTTTAAATTGGAAGTCCAAGCTCCTCTGCAAAGGATTTATAAAGGAATTAAACCAGGACAAACTGCGGAATTATTGGTTCTCTCTAATAAGCTAGATCTCAGTCAAATCAACAAGATTTCTGACGCCTTTATTCCTCAAAGAAATATCTGGGTGGGACAATATCCTTACCTACAAAGAGATGTGTTTCTAGAAGTTAGTCGCCAGCTTGGAGGAGCAACTCCTCAGAGAATGCGTCGTCAACCTAATCCCAGAATCAAGCGTCGCGATCGTTAAATCAGTCAACAGGCAACAGTCCTTAAATGTAGATAGCTGGTCATTGCTTATTGCTAACTGTCGAATCAGGTGGATCACAGCGAATTTCTACCATGAAACCATCGGGATCGTAAATGTAGAAACCTCTTCCAGTAAGACGACTCACCACATCCATAGCGATGGGAACCTGAAGTTTTTTTAAGGTTGCTACAGCATCATCAAATAGCTGAGGCTCGATATCAAATGCTAAATGATTGGCTCGGGTAAACTGCTGGTCAGGGTCGGGATTGGGAGGAGCTAAATCGGGTTCGCCAAATAGATCGAGAATTATGCCATCAGGAGTTTTAAAATTACAGACTTTACCCGCGGCAACTAATTTTACGAGGGTTGATGGAATCTCTGCTCCTACCAACTGATGTAAGCCCAAAATATTGCCATAAAAATGCTTGGATGCCTCCATGTCCTTAACGTTCAAGGCAATATGGTGGATTTTTCGTAAACTACCAACTGCCAAACCCTGAGCTATTTGTTTCTGAAGCATAGTTTTAGCTTAATTTTATTAGGTATCGATGCAAATAATTACCTTAACTCTACAAGATGGGTCGTTCCCGCAACGGTAACGCGATCTCCAGTGACTAATTTACGTCCTCGGCGAATTTCCGACGCTCCATTGACCTCAACTAAACCTTGTTTGATAATAATCTTGGCTTCCCCCCCAGTTTGGGCAATTCCCTGCCACTTGAGAAACTGATCTAGTTTGATCTGTGATTGTAATGTCGAATCTTTCATGATTTTAGGCGATAAAAATATTGATAGAACTCGGTAAACCCTAGTTTATTGTACAAATTTATACCGTTCAGGTTCTCGGTTTCAACCTGAAGATAGGCTTGGGATGCTCCGTTGCGCTGTCCCCAGTTCAACATAGCTGAAATTAATTGCTTAGCATAGCCCTGACGACGCTGCTTTTTAGTAGTGACTATGTAAAAAAGCCCTAAATAGTTACGTTCTAAAACTCCTAAACCGCAACTGCAAAAACGATGACGATCTTTTAGGTAAGCATAGCAAGTTGGGTGCGGAATAATTTCTAGGATGGTTGATAGTGTATGCCAATATTGTGTTGGCAGATCTGCTGCATGAACAAAATGATCTAGCCACTCTTGAGATAGTTCTGGCTCAAGAGTAATATCGAATTCATGAGTGGGAAACTTAAGATCGACAATAGTTTTAACTTGGACACTGACACTATCTTGTTTCAAGTATCCTAATTGAGCCAAATTCCGATCCAAAGCTGCTAGTTGAGGAATATTAGCCAGGCGAAATATCGGACTTAGATTGAAACTACGATAGATTTTCTCACAACGTGCAATTTTGGTGAGTAAATCTTGAGTACTAGAATACAGAGGCGTAACTGAATTAGCCCGTTTAGTGTATCCCTCACTTAAACGTAAAATCCAGCCATCATCAAGTATTTGTTGAAGACCTGGCAAAGCATTAAGAGAAAGTTCTTCTAGAGTCCGAATTTTAGCTAGTTTTTGATCTGGCACTGATAGCTGTTGACTGATAATGTTACCCTTTTACTAAAGCCTATGTGAAAGCACTGATGAGCGACAATCAAAATCAAATTGTTGATCAACTTACGACACAACTATCAGCGATTCAAGCACAGTTAAGCCAGTTAACTAGCCGTTTCGACCAATTAGAAGCTAATTTGACGGCAGAGTCCAGCCTAGAAGCTAAAGTATCTCAGCTAGAAGATGACTTGATGCTCATGGGCGATCGCTACCGCTATCAAGATTTAAAAGCATATTTAGCAGCAGAAAACTGGTTTGAAGCCGATAAAGAAACAATTAGGGTGATTTTGGCAGTTACCGCCAAAGAAATTGAAGAATTAACTCCAGAAGATATTCAGCATTTTCCCTGTAACGATCTAATGGTGATTGATCGCTTGTGGATCAAGTATAGCGATCGACGCTTTGGCTTTAGCCCTCAATTAAAAATTTATCTAGAACAAGGCGGTAATTTTGACACCACAGTCGAACAAAATCAAAAGCTAATTGAAACCTGGGGCGAACATTTGGGATGGAGGAGGGATAATCGCTGGCTACCCTGCAATGAATTGGATTTTAGTCTCAATGCACCTATAGGATGTCATCCTTCTCGTTGGTGGAACTCTCCTTATGGTTCAAAAATGACTAACTATTTTTTGGGTCGCTTGCTGACCTGCAATATTTAACAACTGAATTTAACTTGTAACATTCATTTGGGTGCATAAATCTATGGCTACTCTGTCTCTAGATAACAGTTTGCTCACCGTTATTATTATCTTTAGTACTAAACCAGAACAGCAAGAGGCGCTAATCAAGGTAATTAAAGAGTTTTTATCCACCGTTGCCACTCAGCCTGGGTTTGTATCGGCTAACTTACATCGCAGTACTGATGGGGTGAAAGTTGCTAACTATGCTCAATGGTCAAGTAAGTCAGCCTTTGAAGCTTTTAGGAACGACGAAGCAGTGCAGAAACAAGCGGCTAAGCTATTTGAATTTGATCGCCCTGATTCTCATGTCTATGAAATAGTAACTTCTGCTTCCAAAGTCGGGACGCCCAAAATCAAAACAGGAGAATATCTGACTCATTTTGCAGAATTTAGAATGCCGTCAGAAAATCAACCCTCCATGATTGAACTGGCAAAAGAACATCTACCCTCTGCAATGGAGCAACCAGGATTAATTTCAGCTACATTTCACCGTAGTCTGGACGGCACCCGAGTCATCAACTATGGACAATGGGCTAATCCAGAAGCGATCAAAAATCTAACCCAAAAGCCAGGATTTGGCAAAGATAAACCCTACTGGGACGGCATCGCCGAAAATGAATACCATCTTTATGAGGTAGTTCACACGGTAAATTCCTAAAATATGGTGAGGGCATACTGCTAGGTTCACCCTTAATCTAGTAGTCCACACAAAAAGTTGCTAATTATTAAACATTAATTGATTAATTCTTAATTGAATTATGGCTAAACCAACAATATTGACCGTCGATGACGATTTAGCAGTATTACAAGCAATCACCCGTGACCTCAGAAATCGATATGGCGACCGCTTTCGCATTGTTCGCGCCAACTCTGGAGCATCGGCGATCGACACTCTAGAGCAGCTTAAGGTTCGTAATGAGTCGGTGGCATTATTCTTGACGGATCAGCGTATGCCTGGCATGAACGGAGTGGATTTTATTGAAAAGGCTGCGCCGATGTTTCCCAAAGCTAAACGAGTGTTATTGACTGCTTATGCCGATACGGATGCCGCCATCAAAGCCATTAATACCGCCCGTCTAGATTATTATCTCCTCAAGCCTTGGGACCCACCAGAAGAGAAACTGTATCCAGTTTTGGACGATCTTTTGGAAGATTGGTTAGCAATATATCGTCCTGGATTTGAGGGTATTCGCGTAGTCGGCGATCGCTGGTCTCCTTGCTCTCATAATATCAAGGATTTTTTGGCTCGCAATCAAGTTCCCTACCAATGGCTCGATGTGGAAACTGAACCCGAAGCAATCAAGCTAATTGACTATCTATCGAAAGAGGATAAACCAAAGCTTCCTGTGGTTTTGTTTCCTGACGGAGAGCGACTAGAAGAACCGACTAATTTGGAAGTAGCGGGCAAAATTGGACTACAAACTCATGCCGAAAAACCCTTTTACGACCTAGTAATTGTTGGCGGCGGACCTGCTGGGTTGGCAGCGGCAGTATATGGCGCATCAGAAGGTTTAAGCACCGTGATGATTGAGCGTTCCGCACCTGGCGGACAGGCTGGCTCAAGTTCCCGCATTGAAAACTATCTCGGGTTCCCAGTGGGTTTAAGCGGAGACGACTTAGCGAGAAGAGGAGTTACTCAGGCCAGACGCTTTGGCGTCGAAATTTTGACTCCCCAAGAAGTTGTCAAAATTACTTTAAAAGACCCCTATCGAATTGTTACCCTAGCCGATGGAAGTGAAATCAACTGCCATGCCATTCTGATTGCCACAGGAGTCAATTGGCGTAGATTAAATTTGCCTGGATGTAATCGCTTAACAGGAAGAGGGGTTTATTATGGAGCGGCAAAAACTGAGGCAATATCTTGCAAAAATGAGCATATTTATTTAGTTGGGGGGGCAAATTCAGCAGGGCAAGCGGCAATGTATTTTTCTAAATATGCCGCAAAAGTCACGATGCTGGTACGAGGTGACTCTTTAACTAAAAGTATGTCGCAGTATTTAATTGAGCAGATTGATGCTACTGACAATATTGAAGTGCAAACTCAGATTGAGGTTGTGGAAGCACGAGGAGAAAAGAGCCTGAAGGAGTTAACTTTACTCTATAACGAGACGGGTAAGACCGAACAGGTTAAAGCAAATTTTCTCTTTATTTTTATCGGCGCCAAACCAGTAACCGAATGGTTAGACGGAGTAGTCGCTAGGGATAAGGTTGGCTATATTTACGCAGGAGATGACCTCAAAAAATGTGCTGATTTTCGAGGTTGGAATCGCGATCGCGACCCATTTTTGTTGGAAACCAGCGTACCAGGAATTTTTGTTGCAGGAGATATTCGTTACAACTCTATCAAGCGAGTAGCTTCGGCGGTGGGGGAAGGTTCGATCGCCATTATGTTCGTTCATCGCTATCTGGCAGAAATTGGAGCCTAGGATCGCAGTTAGTGGTTTTTCGGGGATAAGTTAGTTGGATTATTGTTAAGTAACAAAGGCGCATAGCTCGCCGCATGTAGTAAGAAGTAAAATTCTTACGGCTAATTGATTCTTAGTAACTAAAAACTAATGACTAACAACTGTTCAAAAAAGCTATCTCACACCAGGCGTTATTTAACTACTTGATTACTTAATTGACTGATAAGTTCCTCGGCTACCGCATCTGGAGCTTGTTCTCCATTAATAGTTAATAATTGATGACGATATTCGTAGTATTCAAGAATCGGTACTGTAAATTCACGAAAATTTTGCAGACGACGCGCGATCACTTGAGTCTGATCGTCTGCTAAACCTCGATCTAAAGCTCTCTGGGTCATAATTTCCTCGCCAACTTTTAGATAGATCGCCCAGTCTAGTTTTTGCTTAATTTTCTTGAGTAAAAAGTCCAATTCTTCTGCTTGAAACGCGGTGCGGGGATATCCTTCCAAAATCCAACCCTGCTCAACATCTGGCTGCTGTAGTCTGTGTTGAATTAACTGAATCATTAGTTGATCGGGAACCAGTTCTCCTCTCTCAACATAGTTTTTTGCCTCCTGTCCCAATTCCGTCACCGAAGCAATGGCTGCTCGTAAAATATTTCCTGTAGAAATACTGGGAACGTTCAGGCGATCGCACAAGTTAGTGGTTTGCGTTCCTTTACCTGAGCCTGTTCCTCCTAATATGATCAATCTCATTCCTGTTCCTCATCATGCTTAACTCCTGGAAACTTAGTTGTAACTTAAGGTTGAGATTCTCACCAGTAATATTCATTACGGATAAATATATCCTCGTAGCTATTATCTGGGACATAATATGCTAAGGTCAATTTTTTTAATTCTCAAAAAGATTACCTCTGGTGCCGCCAAATGCGATCGCATTTCAGGAGGAGTGAACAGCCGTTCCCCCCTACTTATTTCCAACTAATCCAGTTCCTAAACCTTGGTTTTCTCCAACATCAATTTGGAACGTTTAACGTCTTCAGGAATAGTTACAGGATAGTTCCCCGTAAAACAGGCAGAACAAAAATGCTCAGTATTTTCCTGAGTTGCTTCCAACATTCCTGACCAAGTTAAATAGGCTAGAGTATCTACCCCAATTCTGGCTTCAATCTCTTTCACAGACTTGGTAGCAGCAATCAATTGCTTCTGGTTGTCGGTATCGATGCCATAAAAACAGGGATGAGTAACAGGGGGAGAAGAAATTCTCATGTGTACCTCAGTTGCACCTGCATCTCTTAATGTTTTCACAATCTTCTTGCTAGTTGTCCCTCGCACAATCGAGTCATCAACGATAATAATTCTTTTACCTTGCAAGGCATCCTTGAGAGTGTTAAGCTTCATGCGGATTCCTGCCTCTCGCATACTTTGAGTCGGTTGAATAAAGGTACGTCCTACATAGCGATTCTTAATTAGTCCTTCGCCGTAAGCAAGTCCAGATTCGCGGGAAAAACCGATCGCCGCTGGAATACCCGAATCAGGAACCCCGATCACCAAGTCAGCATCCACAAATGATTCTTTAGCTAGCTGTCTTCCAAGTCGAACACGGTAGCTATACAGAGTTTCGTCATGCATGACGCTATCAGGGCGGGCAAAATAAATCATTTCAAAGACACAAAGCTTTTTCTCAGCTTGTTCTGCCCAGTTAATGGATGCAATCCCTGAATCGGTAATCCAAACTAATTCTCCTGGCTGTACATCTCGCACATATTCCGCACCGATAATATCTAAACCGCAGGTTTCCGAAGACAGAACATATCTTTCGGCGCTATCTTCTTCTCCTGATAAAATACCAATTACTAAGGGGCGAATTCCATTGCGATCACGGGCTCCAATTAAGCCTTCAGGAGTAGCGATCGCCAGACTATATGCTCCACGACAAAATTTGAAGGCACTTATAGCTCCTTGAATCCAGTCTTTTCCTTGATTTACCTCATCGACGATAGTCAGGGCAATCATTTCGGAATCGGTAGAAGTAATAAAATTGGCTTCTCTAGCGGTCAAATGCTGACGCAACTCAACAGCGTTAACCAGGTTGCCATTATGAGCTAACGCTAGTTTTCCTAATCTACTATCTAAGACCACAGGTTGAGCATTTTCTTTAAGGCTAGAGCCAGTAGTTGAGTAGCGGGTATGCCCCACCGCAATCTCCCCTGGAAGTTGGCTTAAGATTTCTTCGCTAAATACCTGAGATACTAAACCCATATCCTTATGGCAGTAGATATCACCTTTACTCAAAGTGGCGATCCCTGCCGATTCTTGCCCTCGATGTTGCAGAGCATAAAGTCCGAAGTAAGTCAGCTTAGCAACATCAAACTTGGCTTCAGGGGCATAAACTCCAAATACCCCACAGGCTTCTTCTGGTTTGTCATCATGCTGAACATTCATTAAAGCATCAAAATCATCTATCCCATCGAAAGACTGTTGTGGCATCATGCTACTGGCTTGCTCCTACCATGTGGTAATAATTATTTACAACTAAAAAAGATGCTCTCTGCATCTTTCAGGCTAACTGGTTTGAAAAATAATTTTGGTTCAATCCTGATCAAAAACTTTTAAGGTTGCCAGCTCTTTAAAGCTGCAACAAGCTATCTTGCTGAAAATTACTCTAAATACTTATGTCAAGAAACTAATCTATTTTCTATTGCTTGTTTCCAAACTACAGCTAACTCGTCAATCTTAACATTAATTAACGAAAGATTATCGTTTGTTAAAATATTCAGTTCTGATAGAGCAACTGTACCAATTATACGCCAGTTATTTTCTAAATTAGACTGTAAATAAACTTCCCAAGATTCAACCATATCTGGGCTTACCGACACAAGAATTTGACTCGTAACTTCGCCAAATAATACCTCATCTAAACGCTCTGAAGTAGATATTGGTATCTGGATCGTAGCGCCCAAACTATTGCCAATACAGGATTCAGCTAATGCCACGGCTAATCCTCCTTCTGCCAAATCGTGAGCCGATTGAATCCATCCTTGACGTATACCATGACGGCAAGCAGCTTGAACCTTGTTTTCTAAGAGAAAATCAACTACGGGAGGTGTTCCTGCTACTAAGTCGTGAATCGCCGCTAAATATTCCGATGCCCCTAGAGGTGAGGACAAAGATTGAGCAGTAATAGAAGTACTAGAGGTGGCAGAGCATCCCAAGAGATAAATCAGGTCTCCCTCCCTAATCCAAGACTGCCCGCAAATCCGAGTAAGATCGGGAATCAACCCAACCATGCCAATTACGGGAGTGGGATATATGGGTTGGGGATTACCATTGGCATCTAAAGTTTCGTTGTAGAGAGAAACATTACCCCCTGTTACAGGGGTGGACATAGCTCGACAGGCATCAGCAACGCCGCGACAAGCATTAGCCAGTTGCCAGTATCCTACTGGTTTTTCGGGACTGCCAAAGTTGAGATTATCGGTCACCGCCAAGGGTTCTGCTCCGACACAGCTTAGGTTTCTTGCTGCTTCGGCTACAGCAGCTTTTGCCCCCTCGTAGGGATCGAGATAAACATAACGCGGATTACAGTCAGTGGTTGCGGCTACGCCGATAGTGCAGTCTTCTGGTTTAGCCTCTAGGGGACGGATTCTGATCACAGCGGCATCAGCTCCACCAGGCAAGAGGATCGTATTGTTTTGTACTTGGTGATCATATTGGCGATAGACCCATTGCTTGGAAGCGATCGTTGGCGTATCTAATAGCTGCAAAAGAATTTCATTCCAGGTTTTGTAGGTTCCTTGAACATCGATCCCTTGATAATCACATCCAGGCAGACTATCTACTGTCCAGGCAGCCGCTTCCTTGGCATAGGTAGGAGGCTCAGATAATAGTTCACGATGATAAATTGGCGTATCATCTGCTAAGGCAGTAGCAGTAACTTCCGCAGCAATTTCTCCCTGGTAAAGAATTCTCACTATTGGCTCTTCAATTACCGAACCTGCCACTACAGCATGAAGTTCCCATTTATGAAAAATATCAATTAGTTCTTGTTCTCTACCCTTTTGGGCTACAAATAACATTCTTTCTTGAGACTCAGAAAGAAGATATTCATAGGGAGTCATACCTGCTTCTCTGGCGGGGATCAAGTCGAGATCTAGTTCAATTCCCACTCCTCCCTTGTCAGCCATCTCAGAGGTCGAGCAGGTTAATCCAGCAGCACCCATATCCTGGGCTGCTACTACGGCACCAGTTTTAAATGCCTCTAAACAGGCTTCCACCAAAGACTTTTCCAAAAAAGGATCTCCTACCTGTACCGCAGGGCGATCATCCATTGAATCATCGGTTAACTCAGAACTGGCAAAGCTAGCTCCTCCCATCCCGTCTCTGCCAGTAGTGGAGCCAACATAAAGTACTGGGTTACCGATACCTGATGCTCCTGATTTGACAATTTCGTCGGTTTCCATCAGCCCTAATGCCATGGCATTAACTAATGGATTACCAGTATAAGCAGCATCAAAGTAAATTTCTCCTGCTACTGTTGGCACGCCAATACAGTTACCATAGTGAGAAATACCTTCAACTACTCCTTGAAAGATCCGTCTTGTTCTGGCATCTGACAAATTTCCAAAACGTAGAGAATTAAGGATTGCAATCGGGCGCGCACCCATCGTAAAAATGTCTCTTAAGATTCCGCCTACCCCTGTAGCTGCTCCCTGAAAAGGTTCTACCGCAGAAGGATGGTTGTGGGATTCGATCTTAAAAGCCAGCTGTAAACCTTGACCCAAGTCTACAACTCCTGCATTCTCTCCTGGTCCAACCAAAACTCTTTCCCGAGATGCGCCGCAGGCTTTGCCTGTGGTAGGAAACTGGCTTAATAAGGAGCGGGAATTTTTATAGCAGCAGTGTTCAGACCACATGACCCCAAACATACCCAGTTCGGCTTTGTTGGGATGGCGACCTAAACGATGAACAATTTCTTGATATTCCTCTGGTTTAATACCTTCTGAGGCAATTTCTTCAGCACTAAAAGGGATAGACCCAATCTCAGACATAAACAATTTAAGGCTTTAAGGCTAGGGGCACAAGTTCTATTTTATCTAGTCCTGGTCCGTTTAAATCATGATTTTCCGCTGCCTTTAAGTTATGAAGATTTAATTTTTGTGTTTCTAGAGTATTAAGTCAAGATTTCTCAGCTGTATTCTGAGTAAATTAATTCTGCTCAAATATCTGTCAAACCAGCTTCTAGAGATTGAGTTAGATTACAGTGTAAAAAAAGAGTCTAGAAAAATAAGTATAAATTTGCTTTAAAGATACATTTAATGACAAAATACTATTAAGCAAGGTCAATCAAAATTCAGCTTTAAACGATTTGTTTAAACGGTGACAAAAGCATGTTTAAGATGATTGGCTACCATGTATGACTTGTATAAGCACTTAGCTTATTTTAAATCTCTATTTTGAATATTAAATAGCAGTATTTTACGAGAAATTTAAGATGGCTTATTAATTGCCAGAAAAAAGCAAAATAAACTATAAGTTAGCTCTCTAGATATAGAATGCCTATGCAGTAAGCGTTTGATTCTATATAGAAACCAAACTGCATCTTTAATATTTTTTTGGGGAACAATAGATATAGGTTCTTTGAAGAGAAATATTTATTATGAAAAATAATAATCTGAGTACATCCCAGGGATATAGCTCTGCTACTGGGTTGGGTTTACAAGCTAGACCAATACACTATGATTTTTCATATAAGAAACCTTTTCCCTCACCAAAAACCATCGACCAACTATTAAGTGAAGGCTATGTTGGTATTGACCACAAACTAGCTGAAGATAATGCCTTTGCCGCAGTGGCCTATAAGTTTAAAAATCAAATTAAATGGACAATTAGTAGTCAAATTGAACCTGAGATCTGGTTAATGACTACTGATAAGCAGGCATTAGAAAAACTATCAGAATTTATGCTTAATAAATTTAGCTGGTCACCGATGATTTATGCAGCCAAGCCAAAAAAAGCTTTCATTTTTACTCCTCAAAATAATACAGAAAAAGCAGCGATTGAAGCAACAATTTCAGGAGAATATGGCTGGCAAGGTTCCCTTTATTCGCTAGAGCTATATGAATATCAAGATAATGAAGCTGGATTTATTTTTGCCACTAAGCCGCTGGATTCCCCTCAACAAGAGTGGCTCTTGGTTAAATTAAATTTTCTCGACTATTCAGGTTCTTGGAGTCATCATGAAGGAACTTTAGAGCAAGTTTATTACATCTGGAAAGAGAAAATTCAGCTAGCTGAACCCAACTATAAACCCACTACTGACGAAATCTTAGATGCAATCAAGGATTAATCACTTCAACCTAGCTGGGTTTACTTGGTAAGCTAATAATGACCAATTATTTAATCAAGCGATCGCATTTAAGAACATGATGATCTTACCTGGTGCCACAGTTAAAGTTACCAACTCCAATGATATTTACTACAACTTTCAGGGTTTAGTACAGCGTATCGATGATGGTAGAGTTGCTGTGTTGTTTGAAGGAGGCAACTGGGACAAGCTAGTAACCTTCAATTTAGCTGAACTAGAGGCGGTAGATCTAACGAAAAAGAAAAAATGACGTTAATATACCGAGGATAGGAAAGTAGCTAGTATTCAGAGGGATAAGCGTCTTAGCTTACTTCCTCATTCTTGATCCATTATTTGTTGTCCTTCACAATATGCGTCTGCCTTTACCCCAACATACAGTTGACGATCGCCATCCCCTGCATATCGGTGAGGTGATTGAAACTGCGACGACTCAATATTTAGCTCAATGTCTCGAACCTGAAGACTTGAAATTTCCTGTAATGCCACCCTTCGGTAGCTGGATTAAGTCTTTTGATGAAGAATCTGGGAATAAGATCTATGCAGTAGTTACCTATGTTACCACTAGCCCCATAGATTCGGTTCACCGCGCCAGGGCATTAGGTTTGTCACTAGAAGAATTACGAGAACAGCAGCCGCAGATTTTTGCGATGCTGAAAACTGAGTTTAAAGCCGCAATAGTGGGGTTTGAAACGCCAAACAATTTAGATCAAGAAAATTTCGGTCAGATTTACCAATATTTACCACCCCGCCCACCGCAGATTCATCAATCGGTCTATCACTGTAATGCCGCAGAAGTAGTTCACTTCACCGAGAAATTAGACTTTTTACGAACTCTCTTGTCGGCTAAAGATATTCCAGTAGAATCTTTGGTTGCAGCATCGGTTAGAGATGTTTATCGTCAGCGTCAGGCAAACCGAGACTGGCTAGTAAATGTCGGTCGAACCCTTAGTACTTTATTAAAAGATGATTATGATCGCCTGCGCTACATCCTCAGTCAAATTCATTGGTAAACAAAATCTGAAACTAGTTCTTGGGAAGGTTGCTTTGAATTTTAATTAAAAATATCGCTTTTGATATTGTGATAACAAGCAATTAAAAAAGCGATCGCTCTATAGAAAAGCGATCGCCAATAAAAATGTTATAAAAAATACTAATCAGCAAACATAGAAGCTAGAATTTTGGTTTCTAGAGTTGCGCTAAACCCAGAATCAGCGGGAGGAATTAAAAGATTTTGAACTTCTTGACCACCGCCACCAGTAACATTGACTACTTCAAATTTTGCTAATTGTTCTTGAGGTGATGATACTTGATCAAAGTTAATTGGAATACTAATGTAATGACTTGGATTATTAGGATCATAAAGGTTAGGTGGAATAGTTAATTGAATATTCCCATTAGCCATTTTAGTAGTAGAAATACTACTTGAAAGCATGTTATTAGTTCCAGAAACTAAAGACTCTAGTGTATAGTCAGTAAAATCAGAACTATCTAGAGATACATCAATTTCAACAGTAGCTTCTGATTCAGACTGTCCATTGATTCGGACTGGAAGATAGTAAATACTTTCTCTAAGAGGATCTATTTCTGAGATATTAGGATCGACCAAATCTACTAAAGGTGAAAGCTTGATTTGAATACTATCTAAGAAGTTGCCGATTGTATTATTACCTCCACCAGTGCTCACGGACTGAAATGCAAAACGGTATTCTTTAGAAGTTTCAGGACCTTGCCAAATGTCTGAATATTTGACCCATCCATTAGCCAGAGCATTAGTTGAAACGCTATTAACTTGATTGCCAATAGTTGGATTTATACCAGATATGCTTCCATTTCTCGACGTACTAATAGTAGCAGAATAGAGTTTATTCCCCGAGAAAGTTGCTCCAGTCCAATCGAGTGGATCAGAAATAAATACTTCCGCCACATCAGCTATATTATCTTTTGAGCGTCCGCGATGACTTGCTGACCAGGGTATTACCTCATTAGAAAAAACTAAGATATCTTGATAAAGAGCTGAATCAGCTTGGGCATTTAGTTCGGCAAATTGATTTCCTTCTGGTGCTTGAACCCCTTGAAAAGCATTAACCCACAGTTCAACTAGATGTTGAAAAGGATTTCCTTGGGCATCTTTAAATCTAGAATTGCCATAACCTGAATATCCCGTTGTAGGATGAGTTGAAAACCAACCTTGCAATGAACTATCGTCACCAGGTATGTAGCTATCTAAGCTTTTCCATGTTGAGTCACTATAAGCAGGATATTCAAAGCTTGGATTTACTAAAACTCTTGTAGGTACTGGGGTTTCTGGCGGATTAATAATAGGTGCAGCATTACTTTCAATTGCTAAACCACCTGATATTAATAATGCTATAAGGCTATTTGTACTAAGCTTTTTTAAGCTATTAAACTTATTCATTCTATTTGAATTTCGATTATTAAAAGATAAATACCTTTTTAGGTTAGTAATAAGCTAAATAAAAACGATATTTATTGTTGCTATTTCTCTACTAATTTAATAGTAAAAAATGGTAATGTAAATGCAGATATATACCGAACTTAATTATAAAAATATTATGACTTCATATGTAGGTTTTATAAAATCCTTATTAATCCAAGATGAAAGCAATTAAAAAAGCGATCACCTTTCAAATTGTGATCGCTTTTTAAACGAAAAAACTGATTCAATAATTAATCTAATCAGCAAAATTTGCAGATTCCAAATCAATAGTAGTTTCAATTATAAAATTGGACTGAGTAGTATGTCTCTCTGCAAAGAAAAAGTTAAAGTCATAAGTATTACCCACAACTAACCCAATATCACTGGCTACATCATCCAAGCTAACACTTGCATCTTTTCTTGAATGTACTCCTCCAATATCAATGACCTTTTTGCCATTGATGTAAACCCAGACATCATCATCTCCACTGAAGTTGAATACTTCACCACCTTGGTAAGTAAAATTGTTGGTAATTTCAAAGGTAAAGTGAAAATTCTTATTTCTACCTTCATTCCCTATTAACTGATTATTTATCGGAAAAAAATCAGTATTTTGGTAACGATATACGCCATTATCTTGTTTTTCCAAAGTAATATTAAAATCCATACTTTGATTGACACCAGATACGTCGTTATACCATTGGTCAAAGTTAGCTTCCGTAGTAGTGGAATAACTTCCCCCTGCATATACTGGTTTTGAGTCTAAACCAATTTCATTAGTAGTAATTCCTTTATCCATACCATAGGCAAATACAGTTCCATCAGCACTAGTCTCTCCTGGGTTACGCTCAAAATCAGGATGTTGATCGCTAAAATCTCTAATCGTACCTTTCAAAATTACAGTTTCAGGACTAGTATCTTCAGATGATACAGATTGTGCAGTCAAACTTCCACTAACCATAGTTCCTAAGAAAACTACTGTTGTCAACAATTTAAAGCTTCTAAAATCAAGCATAGTTTATCTGATGACTCATATTTATGAGAACTAAATTTTTATATTTTGCATTTTTAACTCTTTCAAATTATCAGCCATACTAATAAATAGTAAATTCCTGAAAATACCTAACTTTTTTATAAAGTAATTGTGTTGACTGTAGTTATTGATAAATCCTAGATGAAGTTAAAACCAACTTTGAATATAGCTACAGTTTTAAATATGATAATAGCTAAAAATACTGAAACATCGATTTTTTTAGCAAAAAAAATTACTGAATAGGCAAGTTAGATATTATTTGTATTTACTGATATTGCTGTAATATCCAACTCGATTATTTTAGGTTACTAGCGAGAAAAATATTGCTTTATAAAAATTAATAGGATAAGTTCAACCAAAACTTTTTATCTAATAATTAATTCTTGTTTAATAAAAAATAGTTTTTCTAGGCATAATTACTAGGTTTTCAATTACTTATTTTGTCAGCATCAGTAATTTCTCTAGTTAAATATAAATAAAATTATTTTTGAGAAATTATGATATGGCTTATGGGTGAAATTATGAATTGTTTGTATTTTGAATTACAATTAAAATTTTTTATGTTAAAAAAGTATTGTAATTAATAATACTAGGCTAATGACATTATGAAAAAGCTTATTTTAGCTACTTTGCTCACTCCATTTCTATTATCTAGTCCTGCAATTGCATCTGAATTAGAGCCAGAGTTAATTATGTCTGATGAAGAATTGACCAGAGTTGTTTGTCATCATTTAGAACAAACTCCTGAAGTAAAAGTTGCTGTTGCTAAAGCCTATAGTGAAACAAAAAGCATCATTGATGAAGTGCAAAAAAATACTTTGAAGGCATTAGTTTCTGGAGATATAAATGCCAATAGTTTTTGCAGAAGTATTGAAATTTAGACTTTTTTGATATTCACCATAATAAATTTTTAATACTAAAAATGAAATTTAAAAAATCTTTACTTTTTTTAGGTGGTCTTAGTCTTGCTTTATTGGCGACTTTACCCGCTCAAGCTAGTTTCTCGTTTTCTGATTTCACGTTTTTCAGAAAAGATGATGCTCTCACTAATTTTCACACGACTGAATACCTCAATGATGACGGGACGAGTGCAGGAACAGGTCTAGATGCCTTCCAGCAATTTGTTCATCAAGAAGCAAGTGCGATCAATTTGGATGAGCTTAATGCTCGTAAACTGGACTCCACTAAACTGAGAACGATAGCCGATATTAACGACCTCAAAGTTTATTTTATTCATGAGGGAGCGGGTTACCGCAACCAGCTAAAGTTAAACATGACTGGAGGAACTTTAAGTAATGGTTTTGTCTTCTATGATGGCTCTCAAGGAAATGGCTCAAATCAGCTCAGAAAAGGTGATTATGTTAATCTCGGAAACGTGGCGGCAGGAACGACTCTGGACTTTTCCTTGTTGGCGAATGGCTATGGCAATACTAATTTTCACACTTATTATGCCGATGTAGCTCTTAATCCCGATAATCTCCAGCACGTCATGGCTTATGAATATCAGGATTATTTAATCCTAGCCTGGGAAGATTTATACAATGGCGGAGACAAAGATTATAATGACATCGTTTTCGCGGTTAATCTCGGAGCAGAAAATCTAGATCAGATACCTACCGATCCTGTGAGCAATCAAGCTCCTGCGGCTCAGGATGATAATGTAGAAGTCCCTAGTAACAGCAGCATCCTAATTGATGTGATGGCTAACGACACCGATCCTGATGGAGATATGATTTTCTTAACAGAAGTAGATGGTCTTTTAAGTGAGGGAACGGTTGAAATCGAAGGGGCTAAAGTCCTTTATACTCCTGCTTCTGGCGCAGCGGTAGGAACCAGTGATACTTTTACTTACACTATTGAAGATACTAGCGGTGTGACTGATTCCGCAGTTGTTTCCATTAACGTCACTTATAATGCTGACTAGAGATATAACTAAAAATATATATAAGAATTAAACATTTGTAGAGGACGAGAGCTTAAATCGTCCTCTTTTTTTATTAGTTTTTATTAGTTATGGTAGTAAAGGTCTCGGATTGAGTTATGTATTGCTAGACTTCGACGTGTAGTCGAACGCCAGAAATATCAGCCTGTTTTAATAATTGGGCAATCTTCATTCTCGATACCGGTTCAATCCAATCTGGAGCAATTTCAGCCAGAGGGACTAAGACAAAGGCTCTCTCGGTCATGCGAGGATGGGGAATAGTTAGATCAGGCTTGTTTAAAATCAAATCACTATACAGCAGTAAATCAAGATCTAAAGTGCGTGGCTGAAGAGTTCCTTTGCCGACTCTTCCATATTGAATCTCGGTAGCTTGGAGAATAGTTAGAAGTTCTTCAGGAGTTTGTTCCACGGATAATACAGCACAGCCATTAAGATAATCTGGTTGGGGGGAAAGTGTACCAACTGGCTTAGTTTGATACCAGCTAGATATTTTTTGGAGAGTGATACCAGGAATCTGATTGAGTGAATTAAGACAACTTTCTAAAATATCCTGAGAGTTGCCCTGATTACTGCCTAAAGCGATCGCACAATCTACCATAATTATTTTGGTGGAATATAAACAACATTCATAATCATTACTAAAAATTATCAGAGAGAAAACTGTTACATTCTAATTAAATATCTAATTAAATATTTACTTTTATCTTTAAAATGTCTCAACGCCCGATTTACCTTGATGCTCATGCTACAACCCCAATGGATCAGAGAGTATTAGAGGCTATGCTGCCTTACTTTACTGAAAGCTTTGGTAATCCTTCGACCAATACTCATGTTTATGGTTGGGAAGCAAGTGCAGCGGTAAAGAATGCGCGAGCTGCAATTGCCGAGATTATTAATACTACCCCCGAAGAAATTGTCTTTACCAGCGGTGCCACGGAAGCCAATAATTTAGCTATTAAAGGAGTAGCAGAGGCTTATTTTAATCAAGGTAGGCATATAATTACTGTCTCTACCGAACATCGTGCTGTACTTGATCCCTGTGCCTATCTAGAAACCTTAGGATTTGAAATTACATATCTGCCTGTAAAATTTGATGGTATCTTAGATCTTCAACAGTTAGAAGCAGCTATAAAACCAGATACGATTTTAGTTTCTGTCATGGCAGCCAATAACGAAATCGGCGTCTTGCAACCACTAGCGGAAATTGGCGAAATTTGCCATAGTCGCGGAGTATTATTTCATACGGATGCCGCTCAAGCGATCGCTAAAATTCCTTTAGACGTCGCCGCGATGAATATTGATCTGATGTCTCTGACTGCTCATAAAGTATATGGACCAAAAGGGATTGGTGCTTTATATGTGCGTCGCCGTAATCCCCGAGTCAAGCTAGCTTCACAGATTCAGGGAGGAGGACAGGAAAAAGGCAGACGTTCAGGTACTCTATATACACCGCAAATAGTTGGCTTTGCCAAAGCGCTGCAAATAGGGATGGGTGTAATGGCAACTGAATCCGAGCAGTTAATGAAGCTGAAACAACAACTTTGGTCGATGCTAGAACCTCTTCCAGGCATTAATCTCAACGGTAATTTTACTCAAAGGCTTCCTGGTAATCTCAATATTAGTATTGAAGGTGTCAATGGCTCAGCTTTACTCCTTGGATTACAATCAATTGTCGCTGTTTCTTCGGGTTCTGCCTGTTCTTCTGAATCTACAGCGCCTTCTCATGTACTGACTGCATTAGGGCGAGACGAAAAACTAGCTCATGCTTCTCTACGTTTTGGCATTGGCAGATTTAACACCCCAGAGGAAATTGAAATTGTCGGCAAGACAGCGATTGCTACTATTGAGTCTTTACGTCAGGCGAACCAAGTGCAGGTTAAGAGCTAAATTTGTGAAATTTGTGGAGAGAGTTCCAGGCCAAAATTCTAGCTTATTCAATAAAAGCTTGAACCTTGCCATCAGGATTAAGCAATAAACGAATGGTAGTGGATTGTGATGCCGTAGGAGGAGAAATAAATGATTCTCCGTTTACAGGAATCTTGGTTTGACTGAGATATAGTCGGGAAGCCTTTCCCAAAGGAATTATTTTTTTGACCGTACCATCAGGATTGAGTAGCAATCGATATTCCAGACTTTGTTTAAGACTCTCTGGTGGTTGCCATTGATTCTGAAAATAGTTGGTTATTTCTTGGATTTGACTCGGTTGAGCAGGAGCATCTCTTAAAGCCAGATTAGGATTAGGTTGCGACATCTGGTCTCTTGTTGGCTGAACCCCTGAGTCACTTTGAACATCTAATTGATTTGAGCGGTCTTGAGCTGGTAATTTTGCTGAGGATTCAGTTCTTAATCGAGCCGTTTCGGGAGCTAATTTGAATTCACTCCCATTGTCTTGAATAATACTGTCCTGGGCGATTATTTCCTCCTGTACTGGATTAGATTGTGGGATCAAAGTTGTTGATGAGTCTTTTTGCTTGGCAGTAGCTTCAGACTTCTGAGAACTATTTAATCCCGATTGGCGGGCGACTTCAGGCAAGGGATAATCAGCAGGATCGGGTATATCTGGCTTGGGTTTTGGAGTATCTACAGCAGGGGGAGGAGGTAGTCTGTTAGCAGATTTTAGAGTTTCAGTTAATCTCGGTTGAGAAATGGGTTTTTTAGCTGTTTCTGGTGTTGGCGGCGGAATAATTTCTTCTAACTCTGGAATTTCTGCTGGTGCAGGAGACTGTGTTTCGGGAGATGAAGCGGTATTTTGTTGTTGTGATGATTGGAACAAAAATGTCGTAATGCCAACTCCTGCGATCGCCACTGCTGCAATTCCACTCCAAAGAGGTAACATTTTACGAGTCGGAGATACGCTCTGTTTTGTATCGGGTAAAGTTGCGATCTCAGCTTGAAAAGCTTCTAATGCGGTTACAAGGTCAAATAACTGCACGGTGCTAAGCTTAATATAATCGTCATCGCCATCATGAAGTAAGTTGCCAAAATATAACTTATGATTAACCAGCCCTTGAGACTCTAAATAGGGATGATTTTCTCTTAATTTAGCCGTTGCTGGAGACTTCTTTTGTGAGGTTAATAACTGAAATGAAGCATGTAAATGTTCTTGTACATAATGATTGATTGCGTTCTGGAGCCGTAATAGATCTTGCTGTTTTCCCCTAATTGTCACTTGATTCGTAGTTGCTTCCCGCGGATCGTCAAACTTTAATTTGAACTGTAGTTTCTGCAAAATATCTTGCTTTGTCCAACGAGATAGAGGAGATTTTTTGCCTGTTATTTCTAGGGTGCAGGTAGGTGGGGTAAAACGATGGCTGATAGAAGACATATAGCGATCTTATTTAAGTTGTGAAAATTAAATGGTGTTGCTAGGGAATAGTTAATAGGGAATAGAGTGTTTCACGAGCGATTTAGGATTGCTATAGTTGACGGAGAGAACGACAGTCCAACTTGACCAGTCGGACTAGATGTTTGTTTGAGATGCATCAAAAATGGCAACCCAGAGTAAGCGGTGACCATTATTTCCACTATAAAATAAGAGATCTATGAGCAGTTTCCAGGCTAAAGCTGACAAAGCTTCAGAGGAGATGTCTGGATTGTTAGAAATCCGTTCTTGATAATAATTTATAAATTGATCGAGGTAATTACCTAGCAAAGCAGTTTGGTGGGGTGGTTTGTTTTGTGCAGTCACTTGCTCTAGTAAGCAAACGGCTCTACGGAGCAGTTCCTGATGCTGACTAGCCAAATGACAAATTATAATTACTAATGCTCTTGCTTCTTCTACATCTAATTTTTTGCGTCCTCCAGAACTTTTACGTTTGGGGTTAGAAGATCTTAATCGCCATAGAGTTATGCGATCGCCGATTATAGATTCTAAACGTAATTCTTTTGCCGCTTTAATAGTTGCTTCTGAGCCAATGTTGGCGATCGCTTCCAAAGCTAAAAGCACTAGGTCTAAATGACACTTTATATTCTCTAAGTCATTATTAGTGATTTTACGCTCAGTTAATTCTTGCCATTGGTGAAAATCATAATTAACTTTCATATTTAGATTGCATCACAACCTGAAGCAAATTACCACTTAGTTATATTTATATATTTCATTAAAACTTCATTCTATATTTAGTAATCAATACGGTTTCTTAATTAAAGTTTTATAGCGCATAGTTAATAATATTAACTATAGAATCCAAGCAGAATTTTCAATTTGATATGACGTTATATTTATCTGGTGCTGGTGCTTACTGTGCTTTTTTATTGTTTTGTAAGTTTAGCGACAAGGAATGTTCTAAAACCGATCCAGCATCTTGGCTGGTAGTTGTTCTTGCTTCAGCTTTATGGATAATAGTTATTCCCATTTCATTTCTAGAAATACGTTATAAGGCGAAGGCAAAAGATCAACTTGAGCTGATTAATGGAACGACTAGCTCTGAAATAATTGCTCGACGTCTTGAAGCAACAGAAGAGACAAATGAATTTGATTCTAGCTCTCTTGGAGGACTAAACCCTAGCAATTCTTAAGCAATTTTAATTGTTTAACTAACTGGAGCAACTATCCTAGTTAAAATTACTGATATTAATTGATTAAACTTTTCTGAGCAGTTCTTATTATTCTTCCATGAAATAGCAACTAGTTTGCTTGACCCTGCATTGCTATCATTAAACGTGCAGGGTTAATTTTTTATGCGCTTAAATAAACCTAAATAGAGAAACCATACCTGAAAATCAAGTGATAGAGTCTCATATTCTTAGATCACTATCAGCATTACTCACTAGCGTCTGGATTTACTTTTCCTGGAGTTATTTCCGCAGCTATACAGCTTTTGATGGCTTCTTCACCAGTTATTTCGGCTACACTAGCCAGGTCTAAAGTACATTCCGCATGGCGTATCGGCAACAAACTACGCCGACAGCTATCTAACACCATTGCCGATTTGTCTGGTTCCAATTCACTGCTAATATCAACCACACAACTAGCTAGGTCAAAAGGTCGGCGAACTCGATAACAAGACTGTAAAGCATCATTTCCTGCGATTTCGGTCTCAGCTTCAATTTGTGTTACACAGGCTGCCAAATCGTTTGGTTCTAAAGCATCAGAACAAGCAGCCGTAGCAGAGTACTGGGAGACTCCACTAGAGATCAGGCTTTCAGCACAGCTACCAATACTACCTGCCCAAGCGGCAGAATTGGGCGTAGTCAATAAAAATAGAGGGAAAGAAACTAAACTAGTCCATCGAACCACTTTCGGTAAAATTTGCATAGTAATTAGATCATAAATTGTGACTCACAACCATACTAAAGGTAGCTTATTAAAATCGGAAGTGAAATATTAAAACCGCGAAGCGGTTAGCTATTAGCCCTTAGCTTGCAGCTAAACCAACATAGTAGGGAAACTAGACTCTCCACTATACTTGCTGCCACTTTGAGAAAGTGTAGGAATTAAGCCAGAATAATGGCTAATAGCTAGTTAAAATTAATCAACTGTGCTGCCAAAGTTTAATACTGGGGGACGCTAGAATCGATTTCTTGACTCCAGGCAGCAATTCCTCCTTTGACGTTTGTACCCTCAATACCAGCTTGCTTAAGTATATTAAGCGCTTTAGCTGATCTCCCTCCCAGTTTACAGTGGGCAATTAGACGATGACCATTGACTAAGGCTTTAACTTGCTCAATGCCGTTACCATCTTCAAGTTCAGATAGCGGAATCAAAACTGAACCGTCAATTTTAGCAATTTCGTATTCATTAGGGTTCCGAACATCCAACAGCACAAAATCATCCTGACCACTGTCCATCAGCTGTTTCAAATCCGTGACTGACATTTCAGCGATCGCATTACTCTCTTCTGCCGCTGCCGCTGCCGCCTGGGGAATACCGCAGAATTGTTGATAATCAATCAATTTTTCAATTACAGGACGTTCTGGGTTAGGACGCAGTTTCAGCTCGCGGAACTTCATATCCCAGGCATTATATAGCAGCAATCTCCCGCTAAGAGTGTTTTCTGCACCTAAGATAATTTTAATGGCTTCAGTTGCCTGAATTGTGCCGATAATACCGCAGAGAACTCCTAATACGCCCCCTTCTGCACAGGAAGGAACCATTCCTGGTGGAGGTGGTTCAGGATATAAATCTCGATAGTTTGGTCCGCCTTCATAATTAAAGACTGTCGCCTGACCTTCAAAGCGGAAAATAGAGCCATAGACATTGGGCTTATTCAAAAGCACACAGGCGTCATTGGTCAAATAGCGAGTAGGAAAGTTGTCTGTACCATCTACTACCACATCGTACGGCTCTAGGATCTCTAAGGCGTTGGCTGAACTCAAAGCAGTTTCATATAAATCCACCTGACAATGGGGATTGATACTCAAGATTCGATCTTTTGCTGACTGGATTTTGGGTTTACCAACCCAAGATTCACTATGAATTATCTGACGTTGTAGATTAGAACTATCGACAATATCGAAGTCTACCAAGCCGATTCTGCCAATACCTGCTGCTGCCAAATATAGCAACAGAGGAGAGCCTAATCCGCCGCTACCGATACAGAGAACGCTAGCCGCCTTGAGGCGTTTTTGCCCGTCTAATCCTACCTCTGGCAAAATTATATGGCGTGAATATCTTTGATATTCCTCTTTATTGAGTTCTATTGCTTCCAAATTTGGATTAAGCATGATAATTAGAAAGAACGCATTAGCGAAGCTTAACGAAGTTATCGCAAACCTTAAATTTTCAAGGTCGGCTGAATACTATAGGCTCTTCATTATATAGAATTTTCCGCCACAAACTCTCAGGTAGATCGGACTATTAAATAACGTTACAAAGTTCAAAATGAACAATTTGTCGCGAATGATAGTTGTAGTTTCTAAAATTAAGGCAAAAAACAAGCCTTGAGACACTTTAAGAGATTTACATGGCATTTGAAGTTTACGATCCAGAGAATTTTTATGATGAACTGTTTTTAGCTGTAGGTAAACCGCGATCGCATTGTTCTGCCTTAGTGCAACGGATGATTGAGCTAGGAATTAAGCAGCTTGAACAGCAGCGTCAAACAGCGGAAATAGCTTTATTTAAACTGGGAGTAACTTTCAACGTCTATAGTGACACTCAGGGAGTGGAGAAAATCTTCCCCTTTGATATTATTCCTCGCATCATTGACGGAGAGGAATGGTCACAGTTAGAGCAGGGTTTGAAACAAAGAATTTTAGCGTTAAACCTATTTCTAGAGGACATTTATGGCGAGCAAAAAATAATTAAAGATAATATAATTCCCGCCGAAATTATCTACACTGCCTCAGGATTTCTAAAACCTTGTTTGGAAATCAAAGCTCCCGCAGGAGTTTGGTGTCATATTACAGGCACAGACTTAGTTCGAGATCGAGATGGTGAGTGGTACGTATTGGAGGATAATTTGCGATCGCCTTCGGGAGTTTCCTACGTTCTGGAAAATCGCAGGGTCATGAAAAGCACTTTTCCCGAAATTTTTCAGGATATAGCGGTCAAGCCCGTAGATGATTATCCTGGTCAGCTATTGGAAACTTTGCTTAATCTGGCACCACCTCAAATACCAGAACCGATGGTAGTAGTTTTAACCCCAGGAATTTATAACTCGGCTTATTACGAACATTCATTTCTGGCACAGCAAATGGGGATTGAATTAGTCGAGGGCAGAGATTTGGTAGTTGCCGACGGCTATTTGCAAATGAGGACAACTAAAGGCTTGAGGCGAGTTGATGTAGTATATCGTCGCATTGATGATAATTTTTTAGACCCTTTAACCTTCAATCCTGATTCTCTTTTGGGTGTTCCAGGCTTAATGTCTGTTTATCAGCAGGGGAGAGTTGCTTTGGCTAATGCTCCAGGAACAGGAGTAGCAGATGATAAGGTGGTTTATGCCTATGTTCCCGATATGATTCGCTATTATCTGGCAGAAGAACCAAAATTAAATAGTGTTCCGACCTATCTTTGTTGGCGTGAAAGCGATCGCCAATATGTATTAGATAACTTAGACAAGTTGGTAGTCAAAGCAGCTAACGAAGCTGGTGGTTATGGAATGCTGATTGGGACTAAATCTACACCCCAGGAAAGAGCAGCTTTTGCCACCAAAATTATTGCTCAACCCCGAAACTATATTGCTCAACCTACCTTAAGTCTCTCGCGAGTACCAACTCTAATTGATGGTCAAGTTGAGGGCAGACACGTCGATCTGCGCCCATACATTCTGCATCGGGGGGATGAAATTTATGTCCATCCAGGAGGACTCACCAGAGTGGCATTGAAAAAAGGCTCGTTAGTAGTTAATTCATCTCAAGGAGGTGGCAGTAAAGATACATGGGTGTTAACTCAGGGGTAAATTTGGATAAAGCAACCACAATACTAAAATGTTTCAGCCCGATTCGATTAGAGGTGATACTGTTGCTGCCAAAGAACTACTTCAATCAATAGAAAATAAAGGTAAAACTATAATTTTTGCTGTCCCAGGATCTGATGAAGCTAAACTTTTGGATTATTTTGGTGCCAACGCTAGCGTTAATACAAATAATATTAATCATATTATCGTTAGACCAGATGTCCTTAAAATTGAAATTTTAGAAGAGTTTTTGCATGGAACTCAACAAAAACTAGGTATTATTGAGCGACTTGGTAATTATGCCTCAGAAATTCATGTCAAAGACTTTATGATCAGACATCAAAAAATATTAGGTTTATCGAATAATGATATTAAAGCACTTATTATAATGAAAAATAGCTATATTAAAGGACTATAATCATGAGTGTTGAGATAAAAATATGTGATATATTTCACTTGCAAACAGGATCAACTATTTTTGCTGGTTTAATAACAGGAAAAAAAAAGCTATTAAAAAATAGTAAGATGCAGCTATTAGTTGATAGTCAAAAATATAAAACAATTACAATTGAAGGAGAAATGCTGATGGATCAAAGGCATTCTCTTGACCTTAGAGCGGTTTCAACAAATGATACAGTAGATTTAACCTCTGATTTTATTAAGAATCATGATTGTATATTGGTTGAATTTGAAAGCTAACTATAAAGATTTTCAAGACAAATTTATTGTTACTTTTTATTTGGACAATTTTTTTTATTTGTTATGTTAAGTCGCGTTGCTGATTCAATTTACTGGTTAAACCGCTATATCGAACGGGCGGAGAACGTAGCTCGCTTTATCGATGTCAACCTTAATTTAATGTTAGATTTGCCTGGGGGAGTGTTGCCCCAATGGAAACCTTTACTTTCGGTAACAGGGGATTTAGAGCAGTTCAATCGAAACTACGATGAAATCAATAGCAATAACGTGATCCAGTTTCTCTGTTTTGATACTGGCTACGGAAATTCAATTATTTCTTGTTTACAAAAAGCTAGAGAAAATGCCCGCTCAATTAGAGAAGTAATTTCTTCTGAAATGTGGGAAGAAATCAATTCTTTCTATTTAATGGTCAAGGAAACTGCGGCAATCAGTTCTTTTGGTACCTTGCCCAAATTTTTTAGTGAGGTCAAGATGGCTAGCCACCGTTTTGCGGGGGTAATGGATGCCACCATGTCCCATAATGAAGGCTGGCAGTTTGGACAAATTGGACGTTTATTGGAGAGGGCAGATAAGACAACTCGGATCTTAGACGTTAAGTATTTCTTACTCCTACCTTCAGCCGAATGGGTGGGCACACCCCTTGATCGCATTCAGTGGATGGCTTTATTAAAGTCTGCTAGTGCCTATGAAATGTATCGTAAATCTCAACATTACATTACCCCTGGAAGTGTAGCTGAATTTTTGATCTTAGATCGAGAGTTTCCCCGTTCAATTCATTTCTGTTTATGGCAAACACAGCAACGGCTTCATGCCATTACGCAAACACCTCCTGGTAATTGGTGTAATGGGGCGGAAAGAGCTTTGGGTAGATTATGCTCTCAGCTTAGTTATCTAACGATTGAAGATATTATTCAAACTGGATTGCATGAGTTTCTCAATCAAATGCAAAGTTCGCTAAATCAGGTAGGTAACGAAATTCATCATGCTTTCTTTGCTTTAGGAGATTCTCAAGTTGCGATATCAAATCAGTCATCAAACTACCTACAGTTACAATCAGCCAGTAATACTCAAGCCTCATCTGCTTAGATTATGCCCCCGCAGCGATCGCTTTAACCAACTTCATCGTTTTTCATTATCAGTTTTACCCTTGCCTATAGGAAGTTCAGAGTATCTTGATTTAGATGGCAATAATTCAATCAAGCTCTGGTTTAATCAACCGACAACAAAGTTGAGTATTCAGGCGACAGCGGAGGTAGAAACTCTTTGTTCCAATCCATTTGCATACCTGTTGGAACCTTGGGTAAATCCCATTCCTTGGGATTATCCGAATTCTCTCTGGAAGCAGTTAGAACCGTACTTGCAACCCTATGGCTTTGTTACCGATCCTGTCGCTTTAGAGTTAGCACAGGAAATTGCTAGTACTTGCAATGGAAATCCCCTCGACTTTCTGTTTAATCTCAATCAACGAATTTATCAAGACTGTGAGTATGTTACCCGAGAAACGGGAGAACCCTTTGCCCCAGGAGTAACCTGGCGAGGTAAAAAAGGCTCGTGCCGAGACTATACAGTGTTATTTATGGAAGTCTGTAGTGCTATGGGGATTGCCTCACGGTTTGTTAGTGGCTATCAAGAAGGAGATGCCGAGCAATTAGTTAGAGATCTTCATGCTTGGGTGGAAGTGTATCTACCAGGGGCAGGTTGGCGAGGTTATGACCCCACTTTGGGCTTAGTTGTTAGCGATCGCCATATTCCTTTAGCTGCCAGTGCGATTCCTAGCTATACAGCGGCGGTATCAGGCAGCGTATCTGTCATAGAAACAGGGAGCAAAGTTACATCAGATCTCCAAGCGCAAATTTTGATTACCGCTGTATGAACATAAATAATTATTTTCAATTACGTTAGATAGCACTGATTACTTTTCAATTTAGCTGAAATCAGCAATAAGCAAAATAATAAATTAAATTCAGCAAAAGTAAGGTAAAGACGAGTAAGATGACGAGAACCAAGAATACTAATTATTCTTCTATAAAGATAGCCAAGAGAATAAATTTTAAATATTTTTATGATCTTAAATTAACTAAACTTTAAAAATACAAAAATATCTTAAATATCATCTGTGATCGCCACCATAATCAAATTAGTCTTCTATAGGAAAAAAGTCAGCCAGTTTTGAAATTAAGCTTTGAAATTATTAATT
>JBCDEP010000198.1:0-10471 GCA_039179675.1 Cyanobacteria bacterium P01_G01_bin.67 | reverse complement strand
TTAATTTAATGATCTAAAAATCGGGTTTGATATTATCCCGAGGTATTGATAAATAGTAGAGAAATAAGTTAAGTATTTGAGGCTATCAGATGAAATTATGCCTAATTAATATTAAAGAACACTTGACATTGGCAATCAACGATCGCTATCACTTATGGAGTTAAGACTTTGGGCTGTAACTGACTGACGATTAAACATGATATTAAATTGAATCATTTAGCTTGCTTTGCTCTTGAGCTAAAAATCTTGAGCCACAACTTTGACAAAACTTGATGGTTTTCAGGAGACACCGAATTAGATAGCATAGAGAGTACTTATTAAAAAATATAGAATTGAGATCGTGACTCAAACTAATTTAGATTTCCTTGCTCAAACAGACCCAGAAATTGCCGAAATTATTGATCTAGAATTGGGTCGTCAGCGATCGCATCTAGAGCTAATTGCTAGTGAAAATTTTACTTCTCCTGCGGTATTAGCTACTCAGGGTTCAGTCCTAACTAATAAATATGCCGAAGGTTTACCAGGAAAACGTTACTATGGCGGCTGTGAATTCGTAGACCGCGCCGAGCAACTAGCAATTGACCGTGCCAAAGAACTATTTGGGGCAGCAATGGCAAATGTTCAACCCCACTCTGGCGCCCAGGCAAATTTTGCCGTCTTTTTAACTTTACTAGAGCCTGGCGACACCATTATGGGCATGGATTTGTCTCATGGCGGGCATCTCACTCACGGTTCTCCAGTGAATGTTTCAGGTAAATGGTTCAATGTAGTTCAGTATGGCGTGAACCAAGATACGGAACAGCTAGATTTTGACCAAATCAGAGAATTAGCTTTAAAAGAACGTCCTAAACTGATTATCTGCGGCTATTCAGCTTATCCTCGCACGATTGACTTTGCTAAATTTAGAGCGATCGCCGATGAGGTTGGGGCATATTTATTGGCTGACATCGCTCACATTGCTGGTCTAGTGGCAACAGGGCATCATCCCAATCCCGTTCCCCACTGCGATGTAGTTACTACCACCACCCACAAAACTTTGAGAGGACCCCGTGGTGGGCTGATCCTAACTCGTGATCCTGAACTAGGGAAAAAACTCAATAAGTCAGTGTTCCCTGGGAGTCAAGGAGGACCCCTAGAACATGTAATTGCAGGTAAAGCAGTAGCCTTTGGCGAAGCACTCAAAGCAGAATTTAAATCCTATTCAGCTCAAGTAATTGCTAATGCTCAAGCAATGGCAGCAGGTTTCAAAGCTCGCAATTTCAAGCTAGTGTCAGATGGTACCGACAACCATCTTATCCTTGTAGATTTACGTAGTATCGGCATGACAGGCAAAAAAGCAGATGCTTTAGTCAGTCAGGTAAACATCACTGCGAATAAAAATACCGTTCCTTTCGATCCTGAATCTCCTTTTGTTACCAGTGGTCTGCGTTTAGGATCTCCTGCCATGACTACTCGCGGTATGGGGGAGACAGAATTCCAAGAAATTGCTAACATTATTGCTGACAAATTACTTAGCCCTGAAGATGAGACTGTACAAAATGACTGTCTAAATCGAGTAGCGGCATTATGCGATCGCTTTCCCCTTTATCCTTATTTGCAAATTCCCGTACCTGCCAAAATTTAGAATCGCCAAGAGAGAAGGAACATACCTTGATATTTTATACTCTCAGTTACTTGAAGCTTCTAGAAAGCACGTTATTTATACTCACATTTGCTCTTCCTAGCTAATAAACTCAGATGCCTGTTGAACTGTATCATCTGATTGCTTTTCTTATTTCTGTGACTGTTGTGTTGTGGACTATTCCCGACGTTAAAACTTTAGGTTTGAAGTTGGGGATAGTAGATCGACCAAACTCCAGAAAGATTCACAAAAACCCCGTTGTCCGTGTTGGCGGGGTTTCTATTTTTGCAGGCACCATTACTGCTTTGATCATTGTCTGGCTCTTGGGCGGTTTTTCTGCTTTATCCCCGCAAAAAGTGACAGAAATTTGGGCGGTAATTATTGGCAGCATTTTGTTTTTCGGAATTGGCTTTGCTGATGACTTATTCAATCTCACCCCTGTCTCACGGCTCTTGATGCAAATTGTCGTCGCGACAGGCTGTTGGTATCTTGGCGTGCGAATTGATTTTGTTTCTTTTCCTATCTATTCTCTAATTAAAATTTATTGGCTTAGTTTGCCTATTACGGTTCTGTGGCTAGTAGGTATGGCTAATGCTATCAACTGGATTGATGGTGTTGATGGTTTAGCAGCAGGTGTTTCGGGAATTGCCGCGTTTGTAATGCTAGTAGTCACACTCTTTATGGAGCAGCCTGCGGCTGGCTTGATTGCAGCAGCGATGGCGGGAGGGGCTTTAGGTTTTTTACGCTATAATTTCAATCCTGCTCAGATTTTCATGGGCGATGGCGGCGCATATTTTATGGGCTTTACCTTGGCAGCGGTTGGAGTCATTGGTTTAGTCAAAACTACTGCCATCACAGCTGTAGTGTTACCCTATCTAATCTTGGCAGTACCAATTTTAGACATGTCGGCAGTTATTTTTTCGCGGATTAGTAAAGGAAAATCACCTTTCATTGCTGACAAAAGCCATTTACATCACTGGTTATTGAAGACAGGTATCTCTCAGCGTCAGACTGTGCTGTTTATTTATACCCTGACATTTTGGGTTGGTAGTTTGGCACTAGGTTTTTCTAATATTCCCAGTGGTTGGGGATATGCGATCGGCGCCACAATGTTATTAATTTGGCAATTCTGGCAGGTTTGGCAAGTCTGGCGAGCTAGCCGCAGCAGCGATCGGTAATTATCATTCAGTAAATTTAAAATTGATGAGCGCGGAAATTATTTGCATCGGCACAGAATTACTCTTAGGAGATATTTTAAATACCAATTGTCAGTATTTGGCACAAGAATTGGCTAATTTAGGTATTCCTCACTACTATCAGACTGTGGTAGGAGATAATGTAGAACGTATTCACCAAGTCTTAGATATAGCTACCAAACGTTCATCCATCCTCATCTTTACTGGGGGTTTGGGACCAACCCCAGATGATTTAACTACGGAAACTATTGCCAGCTTCTTTAATACTCCTCTTCATGAAGATGCAAGCATTATTCAAGATATTGAAGCTAAGTTTGCCTCCGTTGGCAGAAAGATGTCTCCTAGTAATCGCAAACAGGGACTACTTCCTGATGGAGCATTATCTTTGCCAAATCCCACGGGAACTGCCCCAGGAATTATCTGGCAGCCACAGAACAAGATCACCATTCTGACTTTTCCTGGAGTTCCTTCCGAAATGTATCGTATGTGGCAGGATACTGCCGTTCCTTTCCTCAAAAGCCAAGGTTGGGGCAAAGATGCTATTTATATTGAAATGATGCGTTTTCGAGGCATTGGTGAATCAGCCTTGGCGGAAAAGGTAACACATTTATTTGATTCTCATAATCCTACTGTTGCACCCTATGCAGGGAAGGGAGAAGTGCGGCTAAGAATAGCAGCCAAAGCTGGTGATAAAAACCAAGCCGCAGCCCTAATTAAACCAGTCGCTACCGAAATCAAGAATATTGCAGGACTAAACTATTTTGGTAGTGATGAAGATACCTTGTCTTCTGTAGTAGGAGCATTATTGAAAAGAGAAGGGAAAACTCTGAGTGTAGCCGAATCATGTACTGGAGGAGGATTAGGCTCGATGTTGACTGAAGTTCCTGGCAGCTCTCATTATTTTCTGGGTGGAGTAATTGCTTATGCTAATCAAGTTAAAACTTCTTTACTGAAAATAAATCCTCATGATCTAGAAGAATATGGCGCGGTCAGCGATCAAGTGGCTCAACAAATGGCTTTGGGGGTAAAACAGTGTTTGGATACCGATTGGGGGATAGGCATTACAGGAATTGCCGGTCCAGATGGGGATACAGAAACTAAACCTATCGGTCTGGTTTATATTGGATTAGCCACTCCTGATGGTCAAGTTTTCAGTCATGAGTATCGTTTTGGCGACCGAAGAGGAAGAGAATTAGTGCGCTATTTAAGTTCCTGTACTGCTCTAGATTTATTACGTCGTAGTTTAATCAAACGTCAACAACCAGTTTCATAGTTGAGGAAGAGCATCACAATCAAACTATGAGTAAGTTACGTTTGTGTTCTGACCAATTTGTCTACTGCGATCAATTCCTAGAGTCTGTGATCAGCATTTGAGAAAACAAACTAAAAGTCTGAATTCAGCTTGCGATCATCTGTTGTGCCGATCAAGCTCATGGAGTAAAATCTTTAACCTAAGTCTAATTTGGCTTTGGTGTAAAGCCAGTCATAAATCCGATCCAACTCTTCCAGAGTGACTAGACCATATTGCCAAAGAATCATGGGAATGGGAGCAGGATGTTCTTCAACTGATCGCTGAACGATCTTGATCGATTCATGAGAGAGAGACAGTTCTTCTGTCAAAAACCTGATAAATTTTGCATAAATAGCTGGCTTCATAAAATAGTCACCTTAGATTGTTTAAGGTTGGAAATTTAGATCATCAGTAATTTGTTTGATTTGAGAAGTACGGTTGTTTCTTACTACCCAGAACCAGATTTTTACTATTGTTAGAGATTTAGCGGAATCTTGCCAATGTTCAAAATCACATCGCCACCAGATTCATAGATTCTTCTTTAAATCTGGCTGTAATTTTAAATATTGGATTAAGGCTAATTCTGTCCTAAATTAAAATTGTTTGAATCTTAGACCTGATGCCAAAGTTTCGTTAACAATTTCTAGTAAGTCAGAATATGTCAATTACAGAGTACTGCAAAAATCTTGGCTCTCCATGATGACACATGTGAAGTCAAAAATTAAAACCAAAGATTACAACTAGCATATTTAGAAGTTACTATTTTAAACTTCCGTCCGTATTCCATCTCATGATAGAAAATTGTTCCAGAGAAATATTAAATATTTATGAAAATAATTAATACTAGGTATGATTTAAGTAGTATCGATTGCAATTGTTAGCAAACTGCTAATTGAAAGTGGCGGGGATTCTAGTTGGCGATCGCCATAAATACAAGCAATTAAATTGATCTTAAGGCAAATGCCGTATCTCCACCCACTAGCTCTGCTATCAGATCTTTAAGGAAATTGCGCGCTCAAAATCCTTGACTGTGAAGTTCTAATAAACAAATCAGAAAATTACTCGTCTATACTAACAGGATTTTTCGTCAAATCTAGTGTAAAAGCCGCCATATTTGATCCAGTATTGCTTGAGTTCATGGTGAGGAGTATGCAAACTAGCTTTTGCTTGATATAAAATCACTCGGCGGTGATTACCAATCCAAACTTTCCTGACTGGCTCAACAGAAATAAAAGTTCCCCCTAGTCCTTTGACACACTCTTCAAATCTTTCAATCGTCGAATATTCTAAAGTTTCAAAGACAAAAAAATTACCGGAACAAATCAGATGACGGCTTCTAATCCAAGCTTGCATTTTTTTGCGAGCTACTGGTGGTAACATATTTCTGGTTGTTGGCTCCGAGATACTAATCATTTTTTATCTATATTATTCATCTATGTTTTAACCTGTTCAGACAATTAGTGAGCAAATTATCAACACTTCAAAGAAATAAATTATTTAGCTTTCTTCAGCATCAATTGCTGGTAATTCATTGGCGAAACTCTTCTTCTTGCAAAACTTTAGGGGACCTAAAGCTGAACCCCAAACTTGCTGATGGCTCTCAAGATCTAGTCCTCGATCCCAACTAACCCAAGTAGTTTCAGTAAGTTCAACACTGCTGACTAAATAGGTATCGACTCCTTTGCGATGAATCAAGCATTTATTACCAGGCTCGACACTACCGTAAAACACTTCTCCTTGTTTACGAAACACCATTGAACAATTATGGCGCCGCTCAATACCATCGGTCGGAATTGTCAGTAAAATATTGCGATCGTGACCAGAACCTGCATAATTTTCTGCATCTTGGAGACTGTAGTTTTCGATATAAACATAATCTCCCTGGTCTACGAGACGATGAATTCCCTGTCGATAAGGATTCCAGAGATTATAATCGTATACCTGTTCTGAATAAAAGCCAATTCCTGAAAAAAATTCCCAAGGTAAGGGGCGAAAAAAAATCCGAATGTGGGCATAATTTTTCGGATCGGCATCAGACTGTTGACGATTGGAGAAATCTCCCGCCATCAGACGAGCCAGCTCATGAAGTAAATTACTATCTTGTGCAGAATGATTTTCTCTGGTCAGCATTATTCTGTATTTGATGATGTTTTTGAAATAGAAATATAGTAAAAATTGATTTTAAAAAGTTGGGCATTTATTTGGCAATGAGCCACAATTTGAGCTTGATCTAATCTGTTTAATGGATATTTGGGACTATTTGATTGCGGATCAAACTTCTAAAGTTAATAAATTTAAGTTTACTCAAGCAATAGACTTGATCTTCAAAACGCAGTTGCTGATTGTCATGAGCGGTTGAACTCTTGCCCTTTATAAAATTTGAGCTGATTGCTGAACAGTAGATGTTCACTCCGATGTAACTACTAGACAGTTATAAGTTATTCAGTCAAATTTAAAGCGCGAATCTCCGAAGAAAACGAAGCAGTAGTAACACCTTGACCATCTCCTGTTTTAATTAAGGAAACTCGAAACCGCAAGTTGGGGGTAGCGAACCAAATTTTTTCTTCAGCAGTTGCTCTCTCATATTCTGTATTAAGAATAAAAGAACCATCTTCCACTAGCTGATATTTACCAACAGCAGGAACAGTTTCTGCATAGCCTTGGTCTCGCAACAGTTTTCCCCGAGTGGGATTTTCCAGGTCTGGTACAGGCACTAATACTGTCGATCCTGCTAGCACCTCATCTTCATCCCAGTCTGATTCTCCTTCCCAGGTCATGTAAAAAGGACTAGAAACTAGGTGAGGATCGACTTTGTTGGTTTTACAGAGAGCAATTACACGCTGATCGTTATTTTCTAGTGGCAGAATTTCAATTTGGGAAGTAACCTCTTCAAAGTGATGAAAAGCCAAATGGTGAGCACTACGTTGAGATCGCCATTTTCCCAAAGAAAGTTTGACAAATTCATCTATGTTCATGGATTTTTGAGATCAGGATCTTGTGATTAAAGAGTTTTTTTATGAATTAGCTTTTATTTTGAAATAGCGATGCAGGTTGCAGATTTTACTTGACTATCTTCCTAGCAGTTATCAACTATACTGCTAGAAAATAATTAGTTAATCATTTACGATTGCGATTTTTTCGACCACCAGAACGCCTTTTAGGTTCCGCCTGTGGCTCTTCGGCAACAGAAGCTGCTGCGTTGGCGGCACCTCCTAGATATATTTTCGCTACTTTGCCACCCATACGTTTGATGTTCTGGATGGTTTGAGACATGCGACTATAAGGTACTTTCACCGTATAGTTGCTAGTACGCATTACGTCTTGACGACATACTCCAGTAACTTCTATGGCTACGGTTCGACTGTCATAAGTACTAATGTTAGTATCTCCAAGAGTAATCATTCCTGACATAATTTTAATCGTCCCTCCAATTCCTTGGTTAATTTCTACAGTGAGGGAGCTAACCCTCACTATATTTATCACTTGTAATAGCGAGTAAGCTTAACTCTAGCTATCAATGTACTGCCTAAATTTCAGTAATACTGAGAATTCTAGCTCCAGTACGGTGTAGATTTTTAATTTTGGCGTTTAACTGCTCGTAACTAACTTCATAGGTTTGGTTACTAAGACGGTTAAGGGAAGCAACACTTGCTTTAGTGGCTTTGACGCGGAAGCGTTTATTATTGCTGCCAGGAGTACCGCCGCCTTGAGTAGGAGCAACAATCGCTGTCGGCAAGTTAGCTGCTAAATCACTGATCAATTGAGCAGATTTGCCACTATCGCTGGTTGCATAACCACGATACAGGGAATAGACACGATTAAATCCGACATTACTTACCGTTGTCGGATCGCTTGATCCACGAGGACTAGGAACAGTATTCTCGCCGAAAGCCATGAGATATTCATCACTATCGATGTAAGAATCGATTTCTGCTTCGTAGCCTGAATTGTTGTAAGTCTGAACGTGAGCAGAGATTTCTGCTTGATTTAATGGCGCACGACCCAGAAAATGTTTGCAGTTTAACTCAATAAATCGATATTGAGAAGATCTATCAAAAAATAAGGAACGATAAAGATCGGACTGAGCTGCCATGCGTAAAAAACCTCGTACGGTAATATCTCCATCTCTCAATAGAGATTCCGCTGTAGTCAAGCGATCGCACTCTAGTAAATGAGCATTACCGAAGACTTGCTTGTAAACTGCACGAATTACAACCTGTAATTCAGTTTCAGTGAAGTTAGGACGTAATTCGACATTGGGAGCATCTTGTAACCAAAGTGACATGATAAATTTCTCCTGAATTTTAAATTCTTTGTTCGTCATCGGTACAACGCCTTAAAAAGGCGGTGTCTGCGATGACCGCGGAAGGCGGTCAGTTATGGATTTTGGGTTCATCCCAGAAACTAGCTAAATTTCTGTGATGCTAACAATAGTTGCTCCAGTGCGGTTAATGCGCTGAATTTGAGGAGTCATGCGATCGCCAGGAACAATATACTCAGTATTACTAACACGACGAGGACTATCGAATTTTGCACCTTTAACTACAATTTTGAAGCGTTTAGCGGTAGCATCCTGATAAGGGGAGATCCGTCCGCCAGTAGAAGGAGTATTAGCGGCAACCGCAGCATTAGTAGCAACGCTATCTACTAAACGAGATCCTTTATCCGCGCTATCGACGCCAGCAATACCTTGCAAAAGCGACAAAGTACGATTGTAATTAACTTGTTTTTGCCCTACGGTGCTGGTTGCTCCAGTGTAGTAAGGAACAATATTTTCGCCAAATTTCTCGGAATATTCTACACTATCGATATAGGAGTTAATTTCTGCATCGTAACCATCATTGATACAACGTTGAATATGCTCAGACAGTTCTGCTTGATCTAAAGGAGCGCGTCCTAATAAATGCTTGAAGTTAAGCTCTACAAAACGATAAGGCGCGCAAGTTTCAAAATAACGAGCGCGATAAAAATCAGATTGAGCGACAGCACGTACAAATTCTCTGAGGCTGATGTTGCCATTACAGAATTGTGATTCTGCGCTCACTAAACGCTCACTTTCCATGACATGAGGATTGCCTAACACCTGCTTGTATACAGCACGAATAGCGATCGCTTTGTCATCAGCAGTGCTATTACTACGAACTTCTATAGGTGCATCGATTACTGCGACCATGTTCAATTTCTCCTGAATAAATATTGGTTTGTCAGATTTAAGAGCTAGCGATCAAGAGCAGCAATAACCTTGATGGTTCTACTCTCAATCGCTAATGATTTAAAAAAATTTAGTAATGTTTGGTAAACCAAAGTAAAATCTCAACAGCAAATAGCCTGTAGCTAAAAGCTAAGAATGCAAAATGCACTAAACCGCAGCCGCATCAATTGGATTACAGCAAACTGTCAAGCTAAAACCGAATATTTTTGGATTTTAACTTCCATTTACCACCCCTAAATTAATTAACAGGGGTTATACTAGCTATTTTGCCACCTTGCTTGTGAATACGTTGATATTCTTGAGATAGCTTGTCATAAGGTACTAAGTAAACTTTGTTACTACGACGGAATTTAGATACGCGATTAACTGCACGAGAACCATAACCAGTAACTTCGATGCGGTATACCTTTCCGTTCTCGCCAGCACCTGAACCTTGACGAGTCCGTGCACCCAACGCAGGCTCTTGGAAAGACCAACCATCTCCAGCAGCACCACCGGAAGGAGGAACTATAGATATGGGAGTGCCCTGAATCACACTTTTGTTAAGTGCAGGACTTTTTCCTGCCAAACTTCCTTTGAAGTCGCTGGAAGATGCACCCCTTGCCAAAGCAAACATGTGAGTAAATTCCACCATAGTTTGACCAGGACGACTTTTATATCCACGGTAGAAAGGAACAAAGTTTTCGCCATAGGCTTCTTGATATTCATCACTATCAAGGTAGGAATCGATTTCTGCTTCCCAACCACCTTCGTCCAGAATGGCACTATGAGCTTTCATTTCATCATAGCCATTAGGGGCACGACCCAGGAAATGCTTGAAGTTCAGTTCAATGAAACGATAACGAGGACAAGTTTCAAAGAAACGAGAAATATAAGCATCAGATTTGCCAATTTCCCGCACAAATTCCCGCACGCTCAATTGTCCTAGTCTAAACTGAGACTCAGGAATCGTTGCTCTTTCGCTTTCCATAATATAGGCGTTGCCTAGTACCTGTCTGTAGACAGCTCGGATAATGCTGGCTACTTCTTCTTCTGAACGACCAGGTACGTATTCAAAAGGAGCGGTATCTTCAAATAAGCCGACACCTAATTCGGATGCTGGTCCAAATGTCATTTAATAAATCTCCCTAATTTAGGAATTAATTTTTACA
>JBCDEP010000108.1:0-22335 GCA_039179675.1 Cyanobacteria bacterium P01_G01_bin.67 | reverse complement strand
CAATTCTAAATAATCATCTGGACTTAATAGTTTTCCCAATTGCTCTATCTGATACAATTATTGCTAAAAATCAGTGATAGTAATTCGACCTTCTAAAAACCAAAGAAAATAATTGTAATGTCGATAGATAAGCGTAGTTTCATTGGCGATCACTATAAATCAGCTTTTGCTTATAAAAGCTTTATTTCCTGATTTTTCATGACGAGAGTTTAAATCAGCAACGATATCATTAATTCTCATAATTTACTTTTGAGTTTACTTCAGCAATTATTCATAACTATATAACTACAGTCACGATTTCTGTTAGATAGCCTCAATTATCTCGTTCTTAAAATTAATTAGAAGCAATTTACTAGATTCTCTCTTTACTAGATTCTTTTGATGAAATTCTTCTCATAAAAGCTTCACCGATGATTCATTGAAGAATAGCAAGCTAATGATCGTAGTCAGTTACTCCACTAATAAATAGTTAACGACCATGAATAATAAAACTATCTGTATTACTGCTCAAGAATTCCCCCCCGATATAGGAGGAGTCGGAGTATCTGCTAAACGCATTTCTCTTTTATTACAAGAACTAGGATACGAGGTCCATGTCGCTATTTTTCGTGCCGTATTTGTCAAGGAAGAAGCATTAGCCAAAGTGGGACAATTAAGGCGATCGCATTGTGAAACTAGCGAACAAGAGGGAATCAAGGTACATCGAATCTATCCCGCAATTCGTTCTAACGTTGCACGCAAACAAGATTACTTGATGGATATTTATGGGCAATTAAATCTGCTCCATAAGCAGTATCAGTTCGATTTGGTTCATGCCTTTTTTATTAATGAAACCGGCTTCTTGACCACCATGCTGGCGAAGGAAAATGATATTGCCGTAATCAATAGTGTTCGTGGTGCAGATCTTCATAAGCATATTTTTGATTGCCGTCAGCAAAAGCAAATTGATTGGACTTTAGCCAATTCTGACTGGACTACTTTTGTGAGCCAAGATTTGATGAAACGAGCCAGGTTATTTACCCCCGAAATTATTAATAAATCTACTGCATTTTTAAATTCTATTGCCCCCGTTGATTTTACTAACTTAGCCAAACCATTATTAGCTGATAAATTACGAGGAACTGTTATTGGCTCGGTGGGAAACTTCCGTGATAAAAAAGGTATTGAATATCTCTTAGATGCCTGTCAAAAGATCGACTCAGAGTTTACCCTACTTTTTGTCGGTGAGTTTGTGGCTAAAGAAGAAAAATATTGGACACAAGAAATCGCTAATAGTGGTCTAGAAGATCGCATTCTGATTACCGGAAAAATAAGTCGACCAGAAGCCTTAGCCTATCTGCCTTATATGGATATCTTTGCTATTCCGTCCTTGAATGATGGTTGTCCTAATGCCCTGTTAGAAGCAATGTTAGCGGAAAAAGCAGTGGTGGGAACTAATATCGATGCCATCGGCGAAATTATCGAAGATGGAATTAATGGTCTTTTAGTCAATCCCTATTCTGGTGAAGAATTAGCGATCGCGATCGCAAAATTGATCGAACGTCCCTTACTTCGTCAAACCTTTGGTAAATTGGCGCAGCAAAAAGTCTTGCGAGACTTAAATCCAGCTGTCGAACAAGCTAACTGGAGCAGAGTCTATCAACAAGTTCTTACCGCGAAAAGCCAACCGCAACTTGAAGTTTTAGCAGTCTAATATCCAATGACGAACCCTTTCCCCCTTTACCCATCCCGACAGATTGATTAGTAGGCGATATCAACCAATAACGAACCATGAACCAACCTGATGTAACCATAGTGGTAGTCCCTAGAGAACGTTTTAGCTATAGTTGCCAATCTCTAGCAAGTATTTACCAGTATACTAATTGCCCTTTTAATTTAATTTATGTTGATGGCAACTCACCCGAACATATCAGAAGCTATTTAGCTGAACAAGCAATTGAACGCAATTTTAAGCTAATTAGAACCGAAAATTATCTGGCTCCAAACCAAGCCCGCAATATTGGCTTACAACACGTTCAAACTAAATATTTAGTGTTTGTTGATAATGATGTCCATGTGGCACCAGGCTGGCTAGAAAAACTAGTGCATTGTGCTACTGAAACCGATTCAGCAGTTGTCTGTCCTTTAGTTTGTATTGGCAAAGATCTCCATTCCAAGATTCATCTGGCAGGGGGAGAGGCACGGATTATCTTGGAAGTTAATAAACATAAGATGCGTCGTAAGGTTCACGAAAAGCATTATTTTGTCAATCGACCTGTAGTAGAAGTAAAAAATCAACTAGAACGGCGAGAATGCGAATTTGCTGAATTTCACTGTATGTTAGTCCGTACTGACATCTTCGACACCATTGGCTTGCTAGATGAAAAGTTATTGAGTACGAGAGAACATATTGACTTCTCTCTAACAGTAACCAATACAGGAAAAAAAATCTATTGTGAACCCGACTCTGTGGTTACTTATGTCCCTGACTCGGGATTTGAGTGGTCAGATTTAACTTACTTTATGCTGCGCTGGAGCGACGCTTGGGAAGTCGCTAGTCTAAAACACTTCCGTCAGAAATGGGACATCAACAAAAAAGATAAATACTTTAGGAAACGCTATAATCGGCTAGGATATCGTCGCCACAAAGCCTTATTACGCCCCCTAGCTAAGAAACTTGCTTTTGGGAGTCGTCAACCCTGGTTAGAACGAGTACTGATTGCGGGAGAAAGAAAGGTTAATCACTATATCAGTGATCGCTTTCAATCATTAGAGAGGGTGGAGGGATAGTGAAAACAAAGCGACCAAAAAATATCAAGCAGGGAATATCAGGTATCAGTCGGATCTTAGGCTATTTTTTACCCCAAATTCGTTCTCAAAGCCGTTTAATTGCCGTTTCCTTCTCAGCGTTAATTGGGGAAACTATCTTTCGGATGCTCGAACCCTGGCCCCTCAAGTTTATTTTTGACGAGATCATCTACCAAGGGTTTGAAGTAGAAAGCCTGAAAGTTCCTTTTCTGGATAATTTTAATAGCACAGGTTTACTAACTATTTTGGCGGTTGGCTTAGTGGCACTAGCTGGCTTGCGAGGAACTATGGCATATATCAGTGCGGCGGGGATGGCAGTTGCAGCAACCAAAATTATGAGTGAGATTCGAGCCAATTTATATTCTCACTTGCAAAGTTTATCCCTATCTTTTCACCATCGGGCGAAAACAGGAGATTTAATCACTCGGGTTACCTATGACATTGAAAGACTGAGGGAAGTAACGGTGGTAGCAGCTTTACCGTTACTAACCAATACTTTGACAATGCTGGGCATGTTAGGGGTTATGTTTTGGTTAAATGTGAAATTAGCCTTAATTGCGATCGCGATTTGTCCGCTGTTCCTGATTACTACTACCATGATGAGTAAGAAAATTCACAAGGTAGCAAGAAAACAACGGCAACGGGAAGGGGCAATGGCAGCTAATGCCGCAGAGGCGATTAGCGCGATTAAAGTAGTTAAAGCTCTTTCTTTGCAATCACGCTTAGAAAAAACCTTTGCCCAGCAAAATCGCAAAAGCCTTAAGGACAGTGCCCAAACCCAAAAGTTACGTGCCAAACAGGAACGAACCGTAGAGATCTTAGTGGCGATCGCCACAGCGATCGTGTTATGGCGCGGAGTACAGCTAGTGATTGCTGGTAGCCTCACTCCAGGAGATTTATTAGTCTTTATTACCTATCTCAAGGTGGCATTTAAACCGATGCGCCAGTTAGCCAAATATACAGGACAAATTGCCAAGGCGATCGCTTCAGGGGAAAGAATTATTGATTTACTAGAAATTGTCCCCGAGGTGCGAGACGATAAATGGGCATTGACGGCTCATTCCTTTCGCGGCATGGTTGAATTGAGAAACGTTAGCTTTGCCTACGAGCAGCAAGCCGACACCATCAAAAACATTTCTCTCAAGGTCTTACCTGCTCAAAAAGTAGCTTTAGTCGGTGCTTCTGGGGGAGGAAAATCAACTTTAGTGAGTCTCTTATTACGCCTTTACGATCCGACACAAGGGCAGATTTTGATTGACGGACACGATATTCGCGAATACACTCTAGACTCCTTGAGAAAACAAATCAGTATTGTTCTACAGGACAGTATCTTGTTTGCTGCCAGCATTAGAGAAAACATTGCTTATGGTTGTGTTGATGCTACGGATCGAGAAATTAAAATTGCCGCCCGCCTGGCGAATGCTCATGAATTTATTATGGCTTTACCTGAAGGCTACGATACCGTGGTCGGAGAGCGTGGTGCCACCCTTTCGGGAGGACAAAAACAGCGAATTGCGATCGCTCGGGCAGCGATTCGGAATGCACCGCTGGTTATTCTCGATGAGCCAACAGTGGGCTTAGACAACCATAGCGAAAGAATTGTGACGGACGCTTTAGATCGTCTAACCCAAAACGCAACCACATTTTTGATTACCCACGATCTTAGAAATGCTAAAAATGCCGATCAGATTTTTTATCTAGAGGGAGGAAAGATTTTGGAACAAGGAACTCATGAGAAATTGATGGCTTTGGGACAACACTATGCCACCCTCTTTCGCTTACAACAAACCGTTCAGTATCAATAAATGAGCTATCTTTCAACTTCTCCTACTTCTGTTACTGACTCTGCTGCCCCTAATCCATTCTCCCCTACTGCCAAATCAACTACCAAAGTATTTTTGGTTCGTCACGGGCGTACTACTTATAACGATCAGGGACGATACCAAGGGAGTAGCGATCATTCAGTACTAACTGACCAAGGACATCAGGATGCTGTCGCCACAGGATTAGCTTTGCAAAAGTTTGACTTTGATGCCATCTACACTAGTCCTCTCACTAGGGTGCAGCAAACTGTCCAATCAATGGTTTCTACCTGGGAGCAAGCCAATCTGGCACCGATTTTGATTGAGCCTAAGCTGACGGAAGTTTCTATGACGGACTGGCAAGGTTTAACTTATAAAGCCGTAAAAGCCAAGTTCCCCGAGGCTGATCGCTGTTGGCAAGAGACCCCTCATCTTTTTAGCCGTGATAGTATTTCCTTTCCTGTGATCGATTTATTTCAGGCAGCAGAGCAATTCTGGCAATCAGTTCTAGAGCGACATCGTGGTCAGACTATTCTGATTGTTGCTCATGGCGGCACTAACCGCGCCTTGATTAGTACGGCGATTGGGATTGCACCCAAACACTACCATAGTTTACAGCAGTCTAACTGTGGCATTAGCTGTCTGGAATTTGCCAACGGCGATCGCCGTCAGGTGGAGTTGAGCTATTTAAATGTTACCAATCATCTCCAGGAAAGACTGCCCAAGCTGAAAGCAGGAAAAACTGGATGGCGCTGGTTATTTATTTCTGATTCAGTGACGGAAAACATATTAGATCGTTCACATTTGCCAGCATTGATGGAACAAAATTTGATCAACTTAGTAGTTACTGATCATTCTCAAGCATCAGAAAGTATCGCTAGTAAACTGCTACACCATAATCAACGGACAATTCACCTAGCAGTGGCTCAATCGGGATTTCTTGAAACTTGGCAACGTCGCATTTTTAATCAGCAAAAGCTAAATTCTGCTTCCGAGTCTGCTTGTTTAACTACTGGCTTAATTATTGCTTCAGATAAGTTATTGCATGATATTTTGGCTAAAACTTTGGGAGTTAATGCTACTTTAAACACTCTAAAACATTTAAGCATTGTTCATTACCCTCATGCTAGCTGTCAATCAATTCTTCAGGGAATAACTCCACTTGAGAGTGAATTCATCCCTTCATTGATCTAGGTTGCTGTAGTGTATTTATTAGTATTAATTAGTTACATCTTAATTTAAGTAAGAAATAAGCAATAGTAAATATTGTTTTTCTACTAAGCTTAAATTTGCAATTTATAAGCTTAAAAGTTAAAAGTAATGCTCATAAGTTGGTATAAATCCGACATGGGGGCTAGCCTTCCATCATTTGTGAGGAAGATGAGTAAGAAAGTAATTATTCTTAGAATCTTTCGACAGCGAGTCTATAGCTACCCTTGTCTATGAAGCAAGCTGTGGCAAAGATAAAATTTTGACTTGTGAAAATGGATTTCACATCAGCGGTTTAATTATGCAGAAATTTCGTCTGCGGCACAAGCATAAATTACATCAAAAGCATTCAACCCAAGTCTCTCTCTAACCTTAAGATCACCAAGCGTCCTAAGTTTTCATGATCGCTGCTGTAAATGTTCAATATCTTACAATCAGTTTTTAAAATAGGAGTCATTGCGACGGTTTCTTGGTGTATATCTGAGACTGCTTTTGCAAGCGCTTTTGAACCCATTCCCTCCGTAATCCAACTAAAAAAAATTAGTCCTACTGACTGGGAATATCTAACTTTAGAATCTTTAGCACAACGCTATGATTGTTCTACTCCATTTGCCACTGGTCAGAGCGATCGCCTTTTGACTAGATTTGAATTTGCTCTGGGTTTAAAAAGCTGTTTAGGACAGTTGGCATCTATTACTAATAGTCAGGACTTATTAGCTTGGCAAAAGTTACAGCGAGATTTTTTACCTGAATTAGCCAGGCTAAGAACCAGAATAGACGAGATTGAAGTCAACCTAGCTCAGGTAGAGTCTAATCAGTTCTCTCCTACTAGTAAACTCACGGGACAGGTTTTGTTTTTTCTGGCAGATAGTGTTGGCGCTGACGATAGTAGTGAAATCTTTTCGGGCTATCGCACTAGGATAGATTTTGACACCAGCTTTTTTGGGGAGGATCTGCTCAAGGTTCGTCTAGAAAATAGAGATGTGGGGGAATTAGATGATGTGACAGGCACTCTTCTGAGTCGTCTTAGTGTCGATGGCACTAGCGATGGACTAACTGAACTCGCAGAAATTGCTTATAATTTTGAGCCCTTTTCAGGCACAGAGGTTGTTTTCGGAACCGCAGGAGTTGGTTTAAACGACATTGGCGAGGTTTTAAATCCTTTTTCCAGCAGCAGTAGTGGTGCCATCTCCCGCTTTGGCAGAAGAGATCCTGGTACTTTACGTGGTGCAGGTGGTGCAGGCATTGGCATTAAACAGGAGTTTGGCGAGCGCATTTTCTTTAATGCTGGTTATTTAATTGATAGTGAAGGTATTGCCAGTGCGGAATCAGATCAAGGCATATTTAATAGTTCTGCTAGTACCATCGCGCAATTGGTAATTGAACCCCAGTCAGAATTGGCGTTGGCTCTAACCTATACCCATATTTATCAAGCTCAGGATGAGGTTAATCTGATGGGCGGGACAGGGATCGCAGAATCGAATGAGCCTTTTGATGATGATGCCACTACCGCCGACAATCTCAGTCTTCAAATTAACTGGGAAGTTAGTTCCAAGTTGGAAGTTGGGGGTTGGTTTGGCTATACCAAAGCGCAGCAACGACAGGGAGGAGATGCTAGTGCCACAATTTTGAACGGAGCATTAACTTTTGCTTTTCCTGACTTAGGTGCTGAAGGTAATGAAGGGGGCATCATTATTGGAGTCCCCCCTGCGATCGCCAATCATGATGATGAGAGCTTGATTGCGGAATCAACCCCGATCCACATCGAAGCGTTGTATCGGATTTCTCTCGACGAAAAAATTGAAATTACTCCTGGAGTATTTGCCATTATCAACCCTGACACCGAAAATGGAGCAACTTTATGGATCGGAAGTATCAGAACCCGCTTTAGTTTTTAAGAATGAAAAATTTCTCACCTAAGTTTCACTTCGATTTCATTGCCCCAGACGAACCTAGGCTCATAGGGAATAACGAGTAATTTTCAATTCATGCCCTATGTTTCTTATCTATTTGATCTTAATTAAATCCTCTATTACTCAAACTATCAGGAGCAGATCTTAATGAAAATTTTAGTTACTGGTGTAGCGGGCTTTATTGGCTTTCATCTCGCCCAAAGATTACTAGCTGAGGGCAACCAGGTTTATGGCATTGACAATCTCAATGATTATTATGATGTCAGCTTAAAACAGGCTCGGTTAGAGCAGCTATTAACCCAGACAGAATTTAGCTTTGAGCATTTGGATATCAGCGATCGCATCTTAGTCGCAGAATTGTTTACTTGTCATAAGTTTGATCTAGTGGTTCACTTGGCAGCTCAAGCTGGAGTGCGCTACTCTCTGGAGAATCCCCATGCCTATGTCGATAGCAACCTCGTCGGCTTTACTAATATTCTCGAAGGTTGTCGTCATAGTCAGGTTAAGCATTTACTGTTTGCTTCCTCTAGTTCGGTCTATGGTAAAAACACTAAAGTCCCCTTCTCCGTCAGCGATCGCGTGGATACTCCTGTCTCTTTATATGCCGCTACCAAAAAGGCTAACGAACTAATTGCTCATGCCTACAGTCATCTTTACCAGATGCCAATTACAGGTCTGCGTTTTTTCACCGTCTATGGACCCTGGGGAAGACCAGATATGGCTTATTATAAGTTTGTCAAGGCGATCGCTGAAGGACAACCAATTGATGTCTATAACTACGGTAAGATGAGGCGGGATTTCACTTATATAGACGATGTGGTTGAAGGCATCGTTAAGCTAACTAAAGTTCAACCACAGGGCACATCAGCACAACCACCATATAAAATCTATAATATCGGCAATAATCAACCCGTAGCATTAAAAGAATTTATTGCCATCATCGAAGCCATTATGGGGAAATCAGCCCAGAAAAACTTTTTACCCATGCAGCCAGGGGACGTAGTTGCAACTTATGCTGATGTTGATGATTTGATTGCCGATATTGATTTTCAACCCGACACCTCAATTGAAGAGGGATTAACTCAGTTTATCCATTGGTATCAAGCATATTATGGTAGCTCTGGAGGTAAAAAGCAGCATAGTCTACAGATAAGTAATATTGAACTTGCCTCTGCTATTTAACATGAGGTTGGTCATACTAAAATTCCTTTTCCTCCTGCATCCAAACCTATTTAAAAATAAAATGCGATCGCTCTAGCAATCTCAACGGTGATAATCCCCTAGCCTCGACTGACTATACCTATGACCTCAATGGACGATTAACCGACCTAGATCACAGTAACGATGCAGGAGATATTGCTAGTTATGACTATACCTATGATGCTGACAACCGCATTACCGAAATTGCCTCCAATGAAGGTATTTCTATCTTTAACTATGACGATACCGACCAGTTAACGGGTGCGACTCACTCCCATCAAGAGAAATCGCGCCTTCGTAGGGTGGGCAAAAAAAAATAACAATAACCTGAAATTTTGCAACTAATATTCGTTGCCCACCAAAATCATCATATTTCTGCGATCAAGATGATTTGAGATCATACAATGCCTTAGACTTGCTCAGTGCGATCACTTAATCTCTTTTTAATTTCTCTAGAGCGATCGCAGTGAAAGCAATATTCCACTGAATCAAGGAGAATTAACTTCTACCAAACTTGCTACTGCTATTTAGCCTCCAGTTTGGCTTGCGGCTTTAAGGAAGGGGTAGTCTAGTTCTTAGTTTTGGGGGGAAAGCGTGAAGGATTAGAGCAGGTAATTACTTACCCAGTCCCGATCCTCCAAAATCTAACCCCTGTAAAATTATTAAAGCAATCGAATCATGTCGCTATATTCGGTTAATAATTGATCGTTGTTGAGGTAGGTAGTTTCTTGCTGAGGATTCCAGAGTAATTCAAACTTGAGCAAAGATTCTCGCCTCATTTTGCTCAGTTTGGCTAGCTCATCAATTAGCTGCTCTTCCGTATGGATCTTGCTAAACAGAGGAGAATCATGGGTTGTACATAGAATCAGAGTCACGACCACATAACGATAATTATCTCTCTGGCTGAAATGATGACGATTTGCTTGATGGCTGCGGTTAGCCAAACTTAAATTTCTATTAATACATTTCTTCCTTTCGGTCTGAGAAATTAGATTGAATTCGGCTTTGACTTTATCTAAAGGAAGAGAGCTAGAAGTATAGTTCACGTGAGTCCAATCCTGATGCGAAACCAGTGCTAAAACAGTTTTGCACATGAGATCGACAATATCTTGATCTTGATTGAGATCGGCACTGGAACTAATTTGTACTAGTTTTTGCCTTAATTTAAGAGCCTGAGGGGAAAAGGCAATTTGTAGTTTAGAGACTGTGGCACTAGATACGTTTACGCTCTTAGTTGCTTTGAAAACATCAAGATTTAATTCCTGAGGATAGTTATAATTACTTTCTAAAAACTTAAGTTTGTTCGATGCTGTTGGAGTAAAATCTAACTCCCTTTGGTCAACCCCTAATAGCTTTCTATAAAACAGAAATAAAGGATAAAAAATACCACAGGGAATAAAGAAAATCAGAAAAAATGAGCGGGAAATTAATTCAGTTAGCTTAAGTTTAGATTCGTCAAAATCGCTGTTGTTTTCCTGGATATTAGAATCGGCAACCAGTAACTTTTTTATTTGCTGCTGCTTAATTTGGCTATTAGGTGTTGGGGTAGGTTTAAATTGAGAAACCCTGGAAATTTTAGGTTTTATACCTGTAGGTTTTATAAATAGATTTTGATTATTTAAACTAGTTGATGAAGAACTCTGTTCTCTAGCAGATACTAAATTTAAGTCATAAGCTGTAATTGTTGCACATAGAGCTACAAAAAGGTAGCTAATTTTAATAGTTTTTCTGAACTTAAACACTTCAAATTATATTCGGTGAGACAAAAAATATAGTTATTTTCCAATACTACTTTAATTGTCTCGACTTAACCGTCGATGTTTATAGTTCCTTAGTATTTTCTAAGGCTTTCATGACATTAGCACCAGCTTGATTAATAGTGAGCGATCGCACATCAGCATCAATATTCATCTTTGCCCAGGCTTGAGTCATTGCGGTAACTACTTGATCTTGCTGTTCAGGACTAGTTAGGGCGAGTAAAGTGGGACCCGCACCACTAATTACCATGCCATAGGCTCCCGCCGAGATTGCTGCTTGCTGTACTTCCTCGTAACCAGGAATCAACTGCTTACGGTAGGGTTGATGGAGTTGATCAGCCAAAGCTGTTGTCAGCCACTCACCATTGTTGGTTGCCAAGGCTCTAATTAATAAACCCATGCGGGAAATGTTAAAGATAGCATCCTTGCGGCTATGTGCTTGCGGTAATACCCTCCTCGCCTCAGCGGTAGACAATTCAAAATTGGGAATAGCCACTACTGGAATAATCTTCGGATGCCAAGGAATGGTAGCGATCTGCCACTTCTCGCCATCGTCCACAGACAGGATACAGTTACCTAGTAAAGCAGGAACCACATTGTCAGGATGACCTTCAATGGCGATCGCCATATCTCTAATTTCTGTTTGACTAAGAGGATTTCCTGCTAAAGCATTTGCGCCTAATAAACCGCCGACAATTGCCGTTGCCGAACTACCTAAACCACGAGATAGAGGCACTCCCAGCTTAATAGTAATTTCGAGATGGGGAGGAGTAAGATCAACACGTTGATATAGCTGAAGTAGGGAGCGATAAATTAAATTATTGGCGTTAGTACCTACCTTGTGTGCTTCATTTCCTTTAACGATAATTTTTAGCTTCGTTTCACTGTCTACTACCGCAAATTGAAACTCATTTGTCATCGTTAAAGCTGCACCAAGACAGTCAAAACCAACTCCGATATTAGCGGTGGTTGCGGGTACAGTAACGTTAATTTGGTTCATGTTGTCCAAAATATAAAATCACACATAATTAAAAGAGCCTACAGCCTATAGCTTACAGCTAATTAAGCGTATTCCCTTTCCATGAAATTAAACTGCCAAAAAATTAAACATAGTTTTCAAATATCAATACTGGATCGCTATTTAGTTCGCCAACTAAGCTGGTTTTTCTGTTTTAGTTTCAGTTTATTCACCTCCTTGGGAGTAGCAATTGGTAATGTGGCTGATTTGGCAGAAAAATTTGCGGAATATCAATTGCCCCTTGAGGTTGCTGTACTAATTTTCGGTTACAAAATTCCTGAATATGCGGCATATGCCTTGCCTATCTCCATCCTGCTGACGGGCTTGGTCGTTTACAGCCGTCTGCAAAGCGATCGCGAATTAGTGGCATTGTTTAGTTTTGGAATCAGTTTTTATCGGCTAATACTAGTCACGCTACTTTTTAGTTTTGTAATCACAGGAATCACTTTTCTACTCAATGAATTAATTGTTCCCGCTGCTAATTATCAGGCAAACTTACTGCAAAATCCTTTTATTCCCCGAACAGAGTTAAATCTGCAAAAGCGAGATATCTATTATGGGGAGTATGAATCCAGTCCAGATCTGGATACCACCAAAAAGCTCAAACATATCTACTTTGCCGAGCAATATACCCAGTCAAGATTACAGGGAATAACCATTCTTGCTTTTGAAGAACAGCGCATTAGCCAAATCATTACGGCGCAGTCTGCTCAATGGAATCATACACAACGGGTTTGGGATTTAAGCAGAGGGATCATTTACCGTCTCAATGCTGCTAACGATTTCCGAGAAGAATTTACTGCCAAACAATTACTGTTGCCTAAAACTGTCTTCGAGATTATTAATCGCGAACGTAGTCCCCAAGATATGAATATTCGTCAAGCTCAAGAGTATTTGAGTCTGATTGAAGATAATGGTAAACCCACAGATATTGCCAAGTTTGCGGTCAGAATTCAACAGAAATATGCTTTTCCCTTTATCTGTATCGTCTTTGCTTTGATCGGTTCTGCCTTGGGGGCAAAATATGGTCAACTTAATCGTGCTAAAAGCTTTGGCTTATGCGTTGTGATTGTCTTTAGCTACTATTGTCTCGGTTTTGGCTTCGGTTCTCTGGGAATTACAGGAAATATTTCACCTTTTTTGGCAGCATGGTTACCCAATGCGATCGCACTAATCACAGGAGGTTATTTGTTAATCACTATTAACCATTAACTATTAAACCTTTGTTCTTTACTCTATGGGGATTATCTAAATACTGTTTACTAAAATTTTGCCATTTCTAGCAAACTAACCAACTACCGCAGCAATAATAATAAATGCGATCTATCTCCAGTTCTTAAGTTCTCCAAATTTTTCGATAATTTCAGGGATTTTTTGAATTGAGGTTTCAATGTTTTTTTGCTTAGCATCCACAACTTTAATGTCACCTCTGACATCGGCAATTTCTTGTTTTAGTTCAGATTTAACATTATCAATTTTCTTATCTAGTTCGTTAAACTTATTATCAATTTTTTTATCTAGTTGATTAAAGTTATCCTTAATAAATTCTTTTAGTTGTTGAATATCTGTATTAGATATGGTGGTCATTGCTATACTTACAGTAAGATTTCTATAAATTTGGGAATCCTGATACTTTAGTAATCAAAGGGATTCCTTTTTTATTCTACGACTTACTAGTAGAAACTAGGATCACTATTGCGATTTGAAGCCTATCCCCATAGAAGTGCTAGCTTTTTTCAAAATATCTTTTTTCACTATATCTTCCCATAAGGCAATCTTACGAATGTCCGCTGAGTACTGTCGTAGATAGTAAAGTATTACAGACAAAAAAAATAGGCTCAATAAGCGATCGCTCTAATTGCAGGCGGTTATTTATTGAGCTACGTTAATAACTAAAATGTGTTCAACTTAATACAAAAATAATCTAAATATCACCGAAAATAACCAGTAACAATGGTAGTTTTCTTGAAACTATATTTCTGAGATAAATAGTACTATTTGTCGGTGGTTTAAATGGCAATCTTAATTTAACTACACTAGGCACAGAAATATTGACAGGTTCTTTTGGTTTCGGTCAAATTAGGAGAAATAAAGATTAAGACGGCATCTCTTAATGTACACAATGGTTCTTTTATTTTTGTGGCAATTTTTGGGGTTGGTGATAGGAAAAACATCGGTATTGATGCAAATAGAGTTGAAATTGTTGGCTTATTCATTGCTAGCGTAGCATTACTTGACAGGTAAGGTTCAGAATGGTACGTAAATCGGCGACACAGCTGCTATTCCTCAAACTCTAGAAACAAGTAAAGGCAAGATCCAGCCAGCCAGAGGAATTAGGGTTAGCAAAGACGGGAAAGTCACGTTAACTGCCTATCGAACCAACAATGCAGAAGAGCGAATACCTGAAACTAAACGTAACTGCGGAGTATAGAAGGATATCAGCAACAGATTTTGATGGCGATCGCATTTTGCTTAGTCCCTGACTCGTATTTAACTTAGGTTTAGAGGCTAAAGTTGCGATAAAATACAAATCGCTTGCATATTAAAGCCAGGGCATTATGGGTAACACATTCGGACACTTATTTCGCATTACAACTTACGGGGAATCTCACGGCGGAGGTGTCGGGGTAGTTATTGATGGCTGTCCACCACGGTTGGAAATTAGTGAAGCAGAAATTCAGGTGACTTAGATCGTCGTCGTCCAGGACAAAGCAAGATCACCACCCCTCGCAAAGAAAGTGATACCTGTGAAATCATCTCTGGGGTGTTTGAGGGCAAAACTCTAGGTACCCCAATCTCAATCCTGGTGCGGAATAAGGATGCTCGTTCCCAAGACTACAATGAGATGGCGATTAAATATCGTCCTTCCCATGCTGATGCTACCTATGATGCTAAGTATGGGATTCGCAATTGGAAAGGTGGGGGACGTTCTTCCGCTAGAGAAACCATTGGTCGAGTGGCAGCAGGGGCGATCGCCAAAAAAATTCTCAAGCAGGTGGCTGGAGTGGAAATTATCGGCTATGTTAAGCGGATCAAAAATATTGAAGCTGATGTTGACTCCAACACAGTTACTTTAGAACAAGTAGAAAGTAACATTGTTCGTTGTCCCAATGCCGAGTATGCGGAAACCATGATCGAGCGGATCGATCTGGCACGAAGGGAACAGGATTCTCTGGGGGGAGTAGTGGAATGTGTGGCGCGTCACGTACCTAAGGGTCTGGGAGATCCTGTATTTGACAAGCTGGAAGCTGATTTAGCTAAGGGAGTCATGTCTTTGCCTGCCACTAAAGGGTTTGAAATTGGTTCTGGGTTCGCAGGCACAACTATGACAGGAAGCGAACACAACGACGAATTTTATATCGATGACGAAGGTAATACTCGCACCGTTTCTAACCGTTCAGGAGGAGTCCAAGGTGGAATTTCCAACGGTGAGAATATTGTAATTCGGGTGGCATTTAAGCCGACTGCCACTATCGGCAAAGCCCAAAAAACCGTAACTAAAGGTGGAGAAGAAACTGTACTGGCGGCAAAGGGGAGACACGATCCTTGCGTCTTACCGCGAGCAGTACCGATGGTAGAGGCAATGGTTGCTTTAGTCTTATGCGATCGCCTTTTGTACAACCAAGCTCAATGTAAAACTTTCTAAACAATACTAATAATTGTTATTTAAACTCAATGGTGTTGATATTCTGCGCGAGAATAGAGATAGCTAGAGTACAGTTGTTTCCCTCTCAAGAAATTAAGGGTTCGGCTGTTATGTGGTCAGAAGGGTTTATCTGCTCTAGCTGCTTGTAAGCAGCGCTGGAAACGATGGATTTCTGTTCCCTGATTCTATCAGAGGAATCGTGAAACCCAGGGCGATTATCAAATAGTTTTGCCCAAGGTAACTCTAGAACGGAAGCCAGCTATGAATCTGTGAGCCGCTGCTCTACCTAAACCACAATTTGTAGTGCGGAGGTGATAATCGTGAGAGCTAATCAAGGTTTGAACGCAACCCTCAAAACTGTCCTGAGTTTGCTGCTAATCGGGGGAATTTGCCTCTGGTCGGAGAGCGCGATCGCTAAGACAATTATTATTACTCAAGATAAGCAAGATATAGCTCATAACTCAAGTGAAATTGAGGTTAATAATGGTGCTAAGTCTCTGAAAGGTATTCGCCAGGAGTCTGACTTCTCAAACACAGAATCGACAATCGACCTCCCTTCACTAAAGGATAGAGGCTCAAAAAAAACCGCTAGTTACCCTGACTTGGTTTATCAGGTACAAAACTCTGCTCGCTCAAACTGGGAAGTTCAGTCTGCAAGTCAAGATTGGCTCGATCTTAATCGTGGGGATGGGGTTCAAGATCTGGTTCGTTTGGTGATTTGGCGCTTTTGAATAAGGTGAGGGAGGTGAAACAGATGATTTTTGGCTTAACAGCGATCGCTTTATGGGGTTGTTATATTTTATTAGCAAGGCTCCCTACTAATGGAGCAAAAAGATTGCCTAATTCACCTAGACTTCAGAAACCAGAATCTAATTTGGAGACTGAGCAAACTGAGTCCCTGCGACGGCAGATGGTTCAATATCAGCTTCAAGACCGCGGCATCAAGGACAGAAGAGTATTAGCCGCTATGTCTAAAATACCGCGCCATCAATTCGTTGATTTATCTTGGAGAGATGTAGCCTATAGCGATCGCCCTTTACCCATTGGTCACAGTCAGACCATTTCACAACCATATATTGTGGCTTACATGAGCGAAGCTGCTGAAATTGCTGCTGGCGATCTCGTGTTAGAAATTGGCACCGGTTGCGGCTATCAGACGGCAGTATTAGGGGAGCTAGCCCAAGAAGTCTATACAGTAGAAGTTATTTCTCAACTAGCCCATAGAGCGCGAGATATTCTAGATAAACTGGAATATCAGAATGTTCACATCAAAACAGGTGATGGCTATCAAGGTTGGCTAGAACATGCTCCTTATCAGGCAATTGTTGTAACCGCAGCTCCCCAAAAAGTTCCTCAAGCCTTAATCGATCAGCTAGCAGAAGGTGGTAAATTGGTGATTCCTGTAGGCACCCTGTATCAGCAATTGCTCGTCTTAACTAAAACTACAGAGGGAATAGTAACCCAGCCCACAATTTCCGTTCGTTTTGTCCCAATGAAAAAAATAACTTCAGTTCACATAGATTCATCACTAAACAATACAGATAGATGACAAAGAGCTATTGAGCGCCATGATTTCTGCTTAAGTTTTTCTACTTATGTTTCAGCTCAGATACCACTATCAATTAAGCTATTCGATTGTATAACAAACTACTCACCAATGTTTCTTAATTAGCAATTCTGTAGCAAAATGATCATTTAATTTAGTGAGACTTAATTGTTAAATTATAAGCTATCAAAATCTACTTAATCACTCGCTAATTTAACCCAATTTAATTACAGGAAAGCGTTGTAAATCTTCGTAAGTCCAGCAAGATAATCCTACATGTTTACCCACTATTTCAACATTGATGAGGGCATCAGGATCTTCATGCATAATTTGTCCAGGATGACCCATTTTCTCTAGCTGTTCTAGGATCATGCGATCAAGAAAACCTGCTTCATGATGTGTATCAATAATACCCTTAAACCCACGGCGATGTATCCTCACATAAAAACTTTTACCTGCTAAAGATGGTAGCCAGCTTAAAATAACTTCTTGTGCCTTAGTTTCAAATTCAGCTGGGGTTTGAAACTCAAAAGTTGTGGTAACAGGTACAACTAGAGAGAAAAGCCTTGATAAACTAGAATCCTTGGTAATCATCCTCTTGAGAGTTTCTAAAAACTGAGGAATACTGTTTACTTCTAGCAGGAGAATGTTGTCAAAGTCACTTAGATATACTGTTCCTAGCTCTTTGAGTAGCAAATAAGCTCGGCTAAAACCGTGTTCGTGTATGTCAAATAATACATTCCAATGCAACATCTTGCTTCTCCTGATTTTGTTTACTACAGTTGTCGCTGCTATTGCTAATTACTGTTAGATAAGATATTTAAAAATTTGTTAATTAAGCTTTGATAGCTTCTCATTCGTTACAAGTTAAAAATAGATTCTTTTAATTAGTTGAATTTTCGCTTGTAGTAGATTGATAAATTGCGTAACTCTTAAATTAGGATTATGTCTAATAATTGGTCATATCTACATTTACAATTCTTGATTAATAATAAACTCTAAACATTATAGTTGATAGATAATATTTTTGTTTAACCTATCAACAATGGTATCTCCTGAGAAGAAAATTTGACTTAAGTTATCTAAGACCCAAAAGGCTTTATTTTATAATTACTCTATAAGAAAAGAAGAGATAGCAAAATATTCAAAAAAACATACTCAAGCTACACCAAGTCATCTTGCCTTTTTAAACTATAAATTTGACAATGTAAAGAATAGTTAAATAGCAGATAACATGCTAGATTTTAATAGTAATCGTGGTTAGCTGTTTGGCAGTTAACTATAGCGCTAATGAAGCTTTTTAAAGTACAAATTAAATTTTCAACCCATTTTTACAGGCTATTCCAAGGTGCAATTTTTAAGTTAAAGTCACCCAAGATAATATGTGATCGCCAACTTTAATAGTTAGAGAGTCAGCTAAACCTAAATAGTGCGATGAATGTGCTAATAATTGAGAAAACTCTTGCCATTCTGCCAAATTCAGCTTGAGATCTTGAGGACAGGCACTAAAATCTAAGCATAATACCGTGGATAAACCATAGAGTTCACGAAAAATATGGCATTTAGGGTCAAGAAATGGAGTGAGGATACGAAATCTGTTAATTGCTTCAATTTCTAGATCAAAACAGCTATCCTTGAGCGGTGAGTTTTTAAATTTCATAGTAAGTTCCCTCCGCCTGATACGGGCTACTTTTATCTTAATTGTAGACAATAATTATCTGCTGGTTTAACCGTAAACATATCTCTTGATAATCAATTTAAATAAAATCGTTGCAACAATCAAATCAGCGGCAATAGAGGATAGCTCGTTATTGGGCTAAAGTTTGCGGCAGATAGCCTGAGACTTTTTAGGTAGCATAAACAAATTATGTTAGCTATGAATATTGCCAGGGGATGACTAACAATAATAAATCAAAAAATTGGTTCCTATTTATGTAGGTAAACCTGAGGTAAAGATAGAACTTAATTGATTTTTGTAGCTGAAATTAGATGTTTAAAAGTAATATGCAAGACAATAAATAAACTAGAAAAAACTTTGTAATTAGATGATTTATAGATATTATGAAAAAAAACATATTAATATTGAGTAGAACGATTACAAAAATAACTCGACCACTAAAGTATTATCTTTATCCTGTTATCTAAGCATCGTAACTACATAATTAATTTAGAAGTGTTAAAACATTTCTAAAAATAATTGTAACTAGAACAACTCTTAAAAGAAAATAAGAAACTGAGAGGTAATTTAGACTAAAGTATCAAAAGCAATTATTCGTCTCTAAAAAAAGTAATAGTAACAGCAATATTAATATTCGTTCTTGATCGCTCATTCCAGGGAGAATAAATACTGGCGATCGCGGTTGTGTTCATGACATTACTAGTTAAAACTTTTCTTGTAGTAAATGTTAGCTAAATACTTACTCATATAAGTAGTAAAATCACTCTGAGAGGCACAACAAAAAGTAAGTCCTAGCCGAGGTAAGTAAATAGTAGAGACGCAATTTAAATTCGACCCGAACTATCAGGGGCAAAATTTTGTTTTCGTTCAATTTTTTGATTTTCTAAGATCAGCTCATTTAAATTATCAATGTGAATACCAATCTTGTTGCTAGCTTGCTGTAACTCTTGTTGGAAAGCTTCGATGTTATTGCCGTAGCCACATTGCTGTGCTGCAATAGATAAGCCTAATTTGGCATTGGCTTGGGCGCAATCAACCAGATCGATTCCGTGAAGTGGTTTAGGTGAAGTCATGATTTTTTTAGAGTTAGAGATTACGCAACAGGAAGAAAGGGCATAAAGTTTTGATCAATTAGGCACAGCCACAATAGTAGTGGGCAATGATGTATAGCGTTAAGTTGTTAGTTTTGGATGAATAAGATATCGTCTCTTAAGGAATAGAGAAAGTCTTAACGCTTGTTCCTAATGCTATAGTCCAGAATGAATCCAAATTGCTAAGTTATCGCTCTATCTCTATAGCGATCCGCAACGGCTTAATCCTTAACTATATTCTCAAATTAGTTAAAAACTTTGAGGAAGTTGTGAAGGCTAATTATGTCAGTGATGGAGAATTACTCCCTCAAATTTATTTTGCTACCTAGGTAACAATTTTATAAAACTGCTCATCCTGAGCGATATTCTGAAAATAGGGATCAGCTTGAGCTTGTTGTCGATATGCAGCATTAAGTTTAATTGCCTGTTGTAAGTTATCGACTGCCGATGAAACTTGATTCAACAGAGCATAGCAGATGGCTTTATTATAGTAAGCTAGGGCATAATCATCACGAACCCCCAAGGCTAAATTGAAACTAGCGATCGCTTCTTGGTAACTTTGAAGCCTAATCAATATTTTACCGCGATAGTTCCAAGCTTTAAATAATTGGGGATTTAACTCTACCGCCTTGTCAAAAGAACTTAGAGCATCTTCCTCTCTTTCTAACATTTCCAAAGCCATGCCACGATTCATCCAAGCGATGGCATTGTCAGGTTGAATTTGAACAGCACGTTCAAAGGATTGAAAAGCGGGTTCATGCTGGAGCAACATCCCCAATGCTACCCCACGATCTGTCCAGGCTTGATAATAATCTGGTTGAATCTCCACTGCTCGATTATAGCTATCGATCGCTTCTTGATAACGTTTAAGACGACTAAGGGTAATCCCACGATTGCACCAAGCTTCGGTAAAGTCAGGCTGAATTCGCACTGCCTTATTAAAAGCGGAGATCGCTCCTTCATATCTTTCTAACTCCTTCAATGCCAAACCCCTCTGGTTCCAAGCATTAGGGCTGTCTGGCTTGAGTTCTAAAGCACGATCAAATAAGGCGATCGCTTCCTGATAATTTGCTTCAGCTAATAGCTGTTTGCCTTGTTCGACAAAATCATCGGGCTTAAGGAATAATTGAGGATGGTTTTGTTGCAGATTAGTGAGAGGCTCACTAAGGCTTTGCAGATTATGTTGGATTTCCCTTAAGGCAGTAGCCGCTATATCTTGGGGATTAACTTGAGCGAGATCTGCCAGGATTTGCTCTTTCTGAGTTTGCGCCTCGGCAGATACTTGCTTTAGCTGAGTCGCATTTTCGGTATGTAACTCTTGGAGATTCTGCTCTAATGATTCCTGACGCTGTTTAATTTCTGCTTGGGTGGTGGTAAATTGATTAGCCGCCTCGGTTTCTAATTGTGCTATTTTCTCCCGTGCTTGTTCAATTTGCTGTTCAAACTGGGATTGTGAATTCGATAGTTGTGTCGTTAGTTCTGTATTTAACTTTTCCAGATCCTTGACTGCTGCATCCTGGCGTTGTCGCACTTTTTGTTCAGTATTAATTTGTAATTCAGCAAGATGTTTAGCAAATCTGGATTCTAGTTTGCTGATATTCGAGACAATGGTATCTATTTGCTGTTTTGATGCTGTTTTTAGCTGAGATAACTCTTCCATCAAAGCAGTTTGTGCCTGCTGCATTTCTTGTAAGACGGTTGACTGCTGCTGACTAGCTTTTGCCTGCAAACTAGAAAGTTGGGGTGCAAATTTGCTGGCTTGACTTGCCAAATCTTTTAGCAGCAAGTCTTGTTCTTGTTCAGTTTTGGTTTGCAGTTGCTTGATTTGACTAGCGAACTCATTAGCTGAGGTTGTTAGATTTTCTATTGCCGCTTTTTGCTGTGTAGTAACTTCTGCCTGAAGCTGTTGTAACTGTGGTGCAAACTCAGAACTTAATTTTGTCAAATTTCGGAGCATCTGTTCCTGTTGTTCTTCGGTATCAACCCGAATCTCACTCAGATAATGCTTAAATTCAGCTGCCGATTTACTGAATCTCTCTTGGTACCTAACAATTTCAGCGTTAAGGGTTTTTAAGCCCTGTTCTTGCGATCGCTCAAATTTTACCAGTAGATTAGAAACCCTGTCTCGTTGCTGATTTAATTCCTCTTGGAAATTTGCCACCTCTCCTTCTAACTGCTCGTTCATTTGATGAGTAGAAGTCTGAATCTGCTGTAGATCTTGGGTAATCCTGTTGAGTTCTGTTTTGGCAGTCTTTAGTTCTTGAAGATTATTGCTGACTAAATGAGCAACCTCTCTCGCTACAGCACGACGCAATAACCACAATGAGGCGATCGCACTAATAATTAATAAGACTAAGGTTACTAAAACGATCAGATTAAACTGAATCAGGGTTCGACTAAAGAAGCGGTTCGCTTCGGCTTCAATTTGGGACTGAATTTGCTGATCTGATGGTAGTTGTGATGGGGAAGATGACGACTGTGCCAAAACTGGCGCAGGAGATGAATCAGCATTAACCCAGGCGATCGGCATTAATAAGGTGGCTACAATCACAGTACTCTGGGAAACCCAGAACGTAAACTTGGGATACTTATGACTCATCAGATCTACCTCAGTCAATCAATGACATTATTCCAGTTCTTGTTGCCGATCTTAATCGATCTGCTTCCTAGCTTATATCCTACAAAATT
>JBCDEP010000135.1:0-18156 GCA_039179675.1 Cyanobacteria bacterium P01_G01_bin.67 | reverse complement strand
TTATAGTCATAATTCACTAAATTAAAGATTACAATTATTAATTTGATTTGTTGTCTTGCTATCTCTATATCTTTGGATAGAGATATGAAATCAAAAGCTATTAAAAGTCTAAACTGCTATATAATACGCTTTGTTCTAATTTACTTAAAGTGATTATAAGTTTGCTTGCCATAAAAAATTATTATTTGAAGTCATAAATTTGTCATAGATACTATTAATAGTTTTTCAAAAAAATATTGTAACCACTCTTTTTGAATCGATAAATTAGAGAGATGATTTTTTGTAAAGTGTTATGAACAAAAAAAGATTGTGGTTTTGGCTTAAAAGGTTAATATTGGGCTTGACTAGCTCACTACTAATAATTGGTATTAACTATTGTTTAGTTTCACCTTTAAAAACACAAGAAATTTTAAAAGTAGGTACAGAACCAGCCTTTCCTCCTTTTGAAATGCAAGCACCAGATGGCAAAGGATTTACTGGATTCGATATCGATCTGTTCCAAGCAATTGGTGAAGAAGCAGGTTTAGAAATTCAGTTCCAGAGTATGCCCTTTGACGGCTTAATCCCTGCCTTGCAATCTCAAACTATCGATGCTGCCATTAGCGGCATGACTATTACTGCCGAACGAGGACAAACGGTAGATTTTGCCCGTCCCTATTTCCAGTCTGGATTAGCGATCGCCGTTAGGAAAGATCGCAAAGGAGAAATCAACAGCTTTGACGATTTAGAAAATAAAAAAGTGGCTGTAGCCATTGGTACGACAGGAGCGCAAGAAGCTAAGAAAATTCCAGGAGTGGAACTATCTACTTTTGATAATTCGGCGATCGCTTTACAGGAATTGAGCAATGGTAAGGTAGATGCGGTAGTTAATGATGCTCCCGTTACTAACTATGCCATCAAGATTGGTAATCTAGACAGTATTGAAATAGTAGGTGAATTACTTACTGAAGAATACTACGGGATTGCTTTACCAAAAGGTTCGCCTAACCTAGAGAAAATTAACAATGCTTTAGACGAACTGCTTAAGACAGATAAATACCGCGAGATTTATCAGAAATGGTTTGCGGGAGAGCCAGCTAAATTACCTCTAGTTGCTCCAGCCTTAAAAGGTGAAGCTGCTGCATTTAGTATCGTTTCGATGTTACCAACCCTGTTGTATGGGGCAGGAATCACCATCTTACTAACGGCGTTTTCCGTCTTTTTTGGCACAATTGGTGGGACTTTACTCGCTACAGCCTCTATTTCTGACTTTAAACCTTTAGGTTGGTTAACTCGCATCTATGTTGATTTCTTTCGCGGTACGCCTTTGCTAGTCCAGATCTTTATGATCTATTTTGGGATACCGTCTCTATTGCAGGGAATAGGCTTAGATTTTAGCTTTAATCGCTTTGCGGCGGCGGTCACTGCTCTTAGTCTTAATTCTGCTGCATATCTAGCCGAGATTATTCGGGGTGGTATTCAATCTATTGACCAAGGACAATGGGAAGCTTCACAGTCAATGGGGATGGGGTGGACGCAAACTATGCGCTTTGTTATTTTTCCCCAGGCTTTTCGACGGATGTTACCGCCATTAGGTAATGAGTTTATCACCATGATTAAAGATACTAGTTTAGTAGCGATCATTGGGTTTGAAGAACTATTCCGCCAGGGACAGCTGATGGTAGCCACAACCTATCGGGCATTTGAAATTTATGCAGCGGTGGCGTTGATCTATTTGTGCTTAACCTTTATTGCTTCCAGAATCTTTAGCTGGCTCGAAAAACGCCTCAATCCTATACGTCGTGCCAATAAAAAGGCATCAGAAAGGATTTCGTCTACCCAAGAACAGATAGCAAGCTGATATATGCAAAAATTTCCAGCTTCAAAAACTAACAACTAACAACTAACAACTAACAACTAATTCCAAGGTGTGAGGATAATGTTGAATCGTGTCAATAAATTGCTCCCGTTGGGGGCGATCGCTTGTGGTGTTGTTTTGGTGAACTGCGCTGAATCTAAGGCTCAGTCCCTAACTAATTATCCCAACGATCTTGGTCAGGTAACAAATGTGAATCAACTTAGAGATATTGCCCCGACAGACTGGGCTTATGAGGCTTTGAGAAGCTTAGTAGAGCGATATAGCTGTATTTCAGGTTTTCCCAATCAAACCTATGGAGGCAGTCAACCCTTATCGCGTTATGAGTTTGCCGCAGGTTTAAATAGCTGTCTAAATCAGATTGAACGTCTGATTGCTAGCTCTGATTCATTATCAGCGGAAGATAGGGCTACTTTAGAGCGATTGAACCAGGAATTTGCCGTAGAATTGACCACATTAGGCACGAGAGTGGATGAACTGGAAAGTCGAGCTGCTGTTTTAGAAGATAATACTTTTTCTAGTACTACTAAGCTAAATGCACAGATTGTTAATTATGTGCTGGGAACATTTGGTGATGAACAACCAGACGGTAGTGATGTTGATGATGAAATTACTTTTAATAGTCGTGTTCGACTTAATTTTAATAGCAGCTTTTCAGGAAAAGACCTATTGAGAATCCGTTTACAGGCAAGCAATATTGTTAGTCCTGCTACTGCTGGCGGAACTAATTCTCTGGCTCTTAACTTTGAAGGAAATAGTGACAATGATGTTGAAGTAAAAGATTTATACTACCTCTTTCAAATCAGTGATAGAGGCAGGGCTATGGTCGGTACAAATGGAGTTGACGTTGATGATTTCTTTAATGTTGCTCCCACTATGGGAGTAGTTTACGATTCCCTCTCTCTATTTACTGCTTACAATAACCTAATTTACGATAATGCCAACGGCGGCGGCGGTGTTCTCGGCGTAGATTATGACCTCCTAGATTCAGTAAATTTGGCAATCGGCTACTGGGCAACTAATCCCTCAGACAGCACTTCGGGTAATGGTTTATTTAACGGCAATTTTGCTACTGGAGCTAATCTAAACATTGCCATGTTAGACGATAGCCTAAACTTCGCCTTAGCTTATCTCAGAACATTTCAAGGCACAGGTAGTGGTTATGACCTAGCAGGATTTGTCGGAACTGCTGGAGCTACCGATCCCTTTGAAGATCAATCTAACACCGCAGATAATTATAGTTTCGCTACTAGTTTTCAGCTTCTATCAAATTTGGCACTTGGGGGATATTTCGGCTATACCATTGCTTCGACGGTTGATGATGGTGCTGATGCTGATATTTTAAACTGGAGTTTTTATCTAAGCTATACCGATCTATTAAAAGAGGGTTCCTCTGGGATTATTAGTTTTGGTCAACCGCCAACTTTAGTTGATTCTGATGGCGACGCTTTGGATGATGATCCAGACACACCGTTATTACTAAACGTTGAATATCAGTACAAACTCAACGAATTTATCCAGGTTACTCCTGGAGGTTACGTCTTATTTAATCCTGATGGTAATTCTGAGAACGATACGATATATGTGGGAGCTGTGCGGACTATTTTTAGCTTTTAGTTTGACCAGGTAGAAAAGAAGGGTGTAAAAAAGAAAATCGAAAAATGATCATGTTAGTCTTTAGGAAGCCTTGAGATGTAGGTCTGTAGTTATTTTTTTATTGCAATGACCTGAAGCTAGGTGCAACTTGTCCTCTTTATTAGAACTGCTTTTTAGACTCTAAAATTATAATTTTATCGGCGACTAAAACAGGTTTCTTGAAATATTCCGCTTCAATCTGTTGTTGAAGAGATAAATCCCACCCCAAGTCGTAATCTCGTTCAAATTCAACCGTAACCAGAGGACGAAGAACACCGTAAACAATCACAGTTTGTTCTTCAGACAGCTTAATTCTGGGTTGGGGTTGCACCACAACTAAATCCTGACCACCGAAAGCTTGTTCCTCATCAAGTTCAAAGATACCGTAACTTTTAAGATCTTCTAACTCACCTTTGATTGCCAATGGCTGACCATAGTAGGCTTCAGGATGCCGAGTTAAATCTTCGGGATCTGGAGATAGAATCAAATCTTCGGCGATAATTACGGGCTGATTTTCATATTGATTATAAAGATTAAAGTCAAGCTTTAGATCGTAATTCTGTTGGATACTTGCCAAAGCTAGCCGCTCTACTTTACCCATAATCAAAACTTCAGGGGTATCCTCAACAGAAACCTTGAGAGGCTTTTCTGATATATTGAGCGCCAGAATAGTCTCGCCATAAAAAGCACGATCTTTATCCAAAATCAAACCCCTCTCCCCTATGATTTGAATAACATCGTTGCGAACTAGTAACGATTTACCGATGTAGCTTGCTGGATTTTGAGTTATGTCCGCCACGTCGCTTAGCCCATCTTGCTCAACTACTACTGGAGAATCAATGCTACAGGCAGAAATAGCTGTAATCATAACCAAGGCGATCGCACTGGTAAGTAATTTTCCCAAAATTCCGCTCATTAAACATCCACCTTCGCCTATTAAGGAGTAACAACGATCATACTTACTGATTACTGATTACTGATTACTGATTACTATAAATCTTAGGCAAATTCAGGTGCTTGGGGGTTTAGGGAATGATAAGCTCTAGGTCATTTTTATTTGCATTCCCGATGGCGTTGTTCAAAAGCGGCGATCGCTGTAGTTAGGGTGGGATAGATATGCTCGGCATTGAGCTGTTTGAAAAATCCTGCTCGTTCAAGATCAAGATATAAATCCTGTTTGACTCTTGCCATAGCAAAGACAATATTCTTCCCTGCTAATTCAGCTCGTAATTCAGCCAGCATGTCGATCGCCGTAATATCAATTTCGACATTGGCTTCCATGTTTAGCAACAACCATTCGACAAGGGTGGTTTCGCTATCAATAGCTAAGAGCGACCGCTGTTTAAAATTTTCGGCATTGGCAAAACACAGTGGCGCATCATAACGATAGATAACTAAGCCTGGAATGGTTTTAGCTTCTGACCAATCATCAATGTCATGTAATCCTGCCAAATTGGGAACTGTGCCTAAAACTGCATCATGAGGGCGAGCAACTCGATAAAATAGCTCAATTACCGATAGACCAACCGCAATGCCGACACCGACAAGAATATCAGTGGCTAAAACAGCAATGGTAGTAGCGATCGCTAGGAAAAATTCACTACGACGAAATTGGTAGAGCCTAATAAATTCAGAGACTTCAATCAGTTTGGTGGCAGCATAAATCACAATTGCTCCTAATGCTGCTTTCGGAAAAAGAGCTAACACAGGGCGAAAAAATAGCAAGACTACAATGACTGCTATCATTGCCACCAAGGAAAATAGTTGGCTTTTGCTCCCCAGAGAATCGCCAATTACTGTTCGACTGCCACTACTACTGACAGGAAAGCCCTGCATTAAGCCATTACCGAGATTAGCCATCCCTAAAGCTAATAGTTCTTGATTAGCGTCAATTTTATAGTTATTACGCTTGGCAAAAGCACGTGCCGACAGCACATTGTCAGAATAGCCGACTATGGAAATGCCTACAGCAGCAGCAACTAACGAACTTAGATCCCCTACAGATAGTTGTGGCAGGGCAAACTGAGGTAACCCCGCAGGAATTTCTCCGACTACCACCAAGCCGCGATGATCGAGATGGAGTATGGCTACAGTTGCAGTGGATAGCAACACGGCAATCAAAGGGATCGGTGCTGTGGGAAAACGACGCTGAAAAGCAAACAAAAAGATTAACACTGCCAGAGCTAAAATTAGTGTGGGAGCATGGGATAGCTGCAACTTATTGATAAATTCCCCAATCTGACCGAAAAACCCCTGAGCTTCAATCTCAATTTTGCCAATCTTCCCTAACTGTCCCCCAATCATAATCAGGGCAATTCCTGCCATATAGCCAATCAATACTGGTTTGGACAGTAAATCTGCCAAGAATCCCAGCTGGGCAAAATAGCCAGCAAGACAAACTATGCCCATGATCAATGCTAGTAGCGCCACCAAGCTGACATAGGCATCAGTGCGAGCTGTTGCCAAAGGTGTGATCGCCACTGCGGTCATCACAGCGGTGCTGGATTCAGGACCAATGGAAAGCTGGGGCGAGGAACCAAAGATGGCATAGATCAACATAGGGGGAAGAATCGCCCACAGTCCCGCCACTGATTCTACTCCTGCTAGCTCTCCATAAGCCATACACTGGGGAATTAAATATGCTGCTACCGTCAAGCCTGCCAACACATCTCCCTTTAACCATTCGGCTTGATAGGAGCGTAATTGACGCCAACCAGGAGTTTTGATCGGGAAAGAGTTAGAAGTTTTAGCCTTGGTCATAAAGCGATCGCTTTTGGAGCAGATAATACTGTATCCTAGCTAACCAAAGTTAATTCATCATAACTTGCAGTCCCCTAAGTTCTCCATTCCCCAAAAAAGATAGCTTATGGAATACAGACGCTAATTAGAACGACTACAAATATTCTGGGTCGCTTTGAGGGAGAAGTAGATTCAGTAACACCCCAATAATACTAGATAGTCCAATCCCCTCTAAGGCAAAGGCTCCTGCTTTGACGCTCATTCCCCCTACCCCCAACATCAAAATTGCGCCGACGATCGCAATATTACGGGGTTGTAAAAGGTCTTCTCCTATTTGAATCATACTGTTCATGCCGACAATAACTACAGTGCCAAACAGCACAATTAAAATTCCTCCCATCACAGGAACGGGAATAGTTTGCAAGATCGCCCCCAGCTTGCCACAAAATGACAATAAAATAGCGGCGATTGCCGCCCAGGTCATAATTCCCGGGTTAAAGGTTCTCGTGAGAGCTACCGCTCCTGTTACTTCTGAGTAAGTTGTATTGGGAGGTCCACCGAGAACAGCGGCTAAGGTAGTGGCGATGCCATCTCCTAATAAAGTCCGATGTATTCCTGGATCGCGCAGGTAGTCATTACCCGTCACCGAACCGATGGCTAACACGTCCCCAATATGCTCAATGGCAGGAGCGATCGCTACAGGTAGAATAAACAAAACTGCTGGTAAATGAAACTGGGGAATTGTAAAGTTAGGGCTGATGAGCCAAGGTGCTTGAGCGACTGGGGTAAAATCTACTAAGCCTAAAGGTAACGAGACTAAGTATCCCGCCAGAATTCCCACCAGAATTGGCACTAGGCGCAAAAAACCTTGAGCAACAATTGCCGTTAACATGGTCACCAATAAAGCTACCGCTGCTACGCCAATGGCGATCGCGGCACTATAGTGTTCTCCCGCTTCCGTTGCCATTTGGACGGCGGTAGGAGCCAAACCTAAGCCAATCACCATAATTACTGGTCCTGTGACTACAGTAGGTAAGAATCTCGTAATTAAAGCCGAACCACCCCAATAGACAATTAGGCTCAAGAGTAAATAAACTACTCCAGCAGCAGCAAGTCCCGACAAGGTTTCCGCTAAACCATATTTCTCAATGCTTAAAGTAATAGGTGCAATGAAAGCAAAGGATGATGCCAGATATACGGGAACTTTCCCCCCCGTAACCAGTTGAAAACACAAAGTACCTAACCCCGAAGTAAACAGCGCCACGTTGGGATTTAATCCCACCAGAATTGGGACTAACACTAAAGCACCAAAAGCCACAAATAGCATCTGTGCCCCCAGCAGAATATCCTGTAGCCGCAGGCGATAGATAGTGGAGGAGGCGATCGCGTCTGGAGTAATTTTGGTCATATGATAGGGCTGTATTTATTTGATTCGAGACAATACTGCTAAATCTTGCTCATCGAGAGTTGCGGGTATGCCGCTGCGAATTAACTCCGAAAAGTCCTCGTTGGGAACCATCATACATAAAGCATATAGGCGTTCTGTTCCTGTATTTTTCAGATAATGAGTCCCTGTCTTCGGCATTAAGACACTATCTCCACTGTGGAGGGGAATTTCTTTGCCATCACAGACAGCAATCCCTTCTCCCTTGAGGATAAAGAACATCTCCACCGCAAAATTATGGCGATGGGCAGGGGTCGCGCTACCCACTTCAAAAATTTCCACACAGACAGTCAAGGAATTATGAGCATTACTAGGATCGAAGATTATTGCTAGGCGGTTGCGATCGCTAGGACTAATTCGGTAAGCTTGATAATCCTTGATAGTTTTGATCACAGGAATCATGCAATGTTCGTTCATTTCGGTGCCTGGCAGGAATAAATTCAACAACGAGACTTGCCCTTACCGAGCCAAGCTTGGCGAGCTTTCTCTTTCAATTCATAATTTACTAGTATTGTATGGTTGCTTCCGTCACAGAAGAGGTAAAATTCAGGAATTTATTTAGATACTCTGACTCAAGATGATTAAGAAATATGATTACCAAGTAAGATTCAAGCTAGGCTAAACGTAGAGCTGTAATTGATTCTGGAGGGTGGTCATGCTTCAGTCAACAACAAATCTCAAGCCTCAAGATTGGCAGATGATTCACTATTACCAGAAACCTGATTATACGAAACCTCTATTCACAATTCCCGAACTTGCCCGCCAACGCATCTTCCAGAGACTATGTCTACTGTATGGAGAAAATCTCGCTAGTCGATACCTGCCAGAATTGGAGAGAATTTTGCAAGTTTTCTCGGCTCATAAACCACCAGAACTAATTGAGGCGGAGCAAAAAATAATTCCAGAAGAGCGATTTACGGAACGGGACATAATTTTAATTACCTATGGTGACTTGCTTCATAGTGAGTCCAGTTCGCCGCTAGCAACCTTAGCTAACTTTTTGAACAAAGTTTCAGGATTCAAGCGGGCGATCAACACCTTACACATTCTGCCCTTTTTTCCTTATTCTTCCGATCATGGATTTTCTATTACCGATTTTCATAATGTCAATCCAAAATTAGGTGATTGGCAGGATATTGAAGCCATCGGCGATACCTATCAACTGATGTTTGATGCGGTGTGTAACCATATATCAGCTCAAAGCATGGCTTTTCAAGAAATGCTTAATGGTAATCCTGAATATAAAGATATTGCCACTGTTTATCGTTCTCCTGATGAATTAATTCCCCAACAACGTCAAATTGTTCTGCGTCCTCGTACTTCGGCGCTGCTCACCAAATTTCAGGCTATTGACGGGTTAATCTGGGTTTGGACTACCTTTTCTGCCGACCAGATCGATCTCAATTATCGTAATCCCAAGGTACTACTGTGGGTCATTGAAACCCTGTTGCTCTATATCCGTCGGGGAGCAGATCTCATTCGTCTCGATGCCGTAACTTACTTATGGGAAATTCCCGGAACTCCCTGTGCTAATTTAGAGCAAACCCATGAAACCATTAAACTATTCCGCGATATTTTTGATGTAGTTGCCCCAGGAATTGCCCTAGTTACGGAAACCAACATCCCTCACGAACAAAATATTACTTATTTTGGCAATGGTCATAATGAGGCACAAATGGTATATAACTTTGCTTTGCCGCCTCTAGTGCTTTATACTTTTTATCGTCAAGATTCTACTGCACTCTCGTTATGGGCGAAACAGCTCCAGTTCCCTTCAACCAAGACCACTTACCTTAATATTTTAGATACTCATGATGGCATTGGTTTAATGGGTGTCAGCAATATTCTCTCTCCTGAAGATATCCAGTTCTTGATCTGTCAAGCTAGAGAACACGGTGCTTTTATTTCTTATCGGTCGGAAAATGGGCAAGATGTTCCCTATGAAATTAATACTACCTGGTTTAGCGCTCTCAATTTAGATAGTAGTACTGAAGATTTAACTCGACAAATTAAGCGTTTTGTCGCTTCGCGGAGTATTGCCCTGGTGCTGCGGGGAGTTCCAGGAATTTATCTCCACGGTTTAATTGGGACTACCAATGACGTGGATACTGTGTTGCGAACTAAATCTAAACGGGATATCAATCGTCAAACTATTAATGAATCTGACTTAGAGCAAGAGCTAAATCAACCCAATTCCAAACTATCATTGCTCAGTATTGAGTTGGGAAGACTTTTAGAAATTAGAGTGAGGCAAAAAGCCTTTCATCCTCGTGGCGCTCAGCAAATTTTGCTACTTTCCCCAGCCTGTTTTGTAGTGTTACGAATTGCGCCAGACTGTGAGGAACATATCTTGACGATCGCCAACATAACAAATCAAGAATGTCAAATTGAAGTTCCCCTCTCTCAACTACAGTTCCAAGATTCTCATGCAATTACTTGCGCTACTCCCGATGATACTTATTGGTACGATTTAATGGGTCAAAGAGGATGGAGAGTTCAAGACCAAAAATTATCTATTAACTTGCCGCCTTATGCTCTAGTGTGGCTAATTCCCTTCGTCGAATTAGAGAGAAATATTGACCAGGGCAGTCTCAACCCATAACCTATAACTATGATCGCGGCACCGCTATGAAAAACGTACTACCTTGACCATAAATACTTTCTACCCAAATTTTGCCTCCATGCTGCTCGACAATATGGCGACAGATTGCAAGACCCAACCCTGTGCCACCCTTTTTGCGAGAATCAGAAGCATCCACCTGTTGAAAGCGTTCAAAAATTGTTTCTAGTTTGTCCTGAGGAATACCTCTACCACGATCTTGAACTGTAAAAAGAACAGTTTCGTTTTGTAATTGAGACGATACCCAAACTTGGCTATTAACAGGAGAAAATTTGATGGCGTTGCTCAGGAGGTTCGTCAGGGTTTGAATCAGCCGATCGCGATCGCCCTGGAAGGTCACCCCCTGCCCCTTGGTTTCCAGGTTGATGTGCTGTTCCACAGCGATGGAACGGAGGGTATCTATCGCCTGTTCGATCAGTTCGGCACTATTACAAGATCGTTTTTCAATCTGATCTTTACCAGACTCCATTCGTTCCAAGTCAAGAATGTCATTGACCAACCGTATTAGGCGATCGCTATTGCGGAGCGCCATTTCTGCCATATTTCGCCCTGAGGCAGATAGTTCCCCTAAACGTCCAGCGCAAAGTAGTTTGATTACCCCATGAATCGAAGTTAGGGGAGTTCGCATTTCGTGACTGGCAATAGACACAAATTCGCTTTTCATTTGCTCGATAGCTTTGCGATCGGTAATGTCATCTACCATCGAGAAAAATCCTTTAACCTCGCCATCAGAATCAAAATCGGGAATATAAGTTGCACTTACCCAATACGAAGAGCCGTTTTCGGCAGTAGGCTGGTTTTCAAAGGTAACGGCTTTGCCTTTCAAGACAGTCTTGATGTAGGGCAGCATTTTTTGATAGTTTTCTTGACCGATAATTTCTGACATGGAACGCCCAACTAAACTAGAGCGAGGTTTGCCAAACCAAGTTTCATAGGTACGGTTGTTGTAAAGATAGTGTTGCTCTTTATCGATATAGGCGATCAAAATTGGTAAAGCATCGGTAATTAATTGCAGCTGTTGTTCGCTGCGCTGTAGGGATTTTTCCGCTTCGATGCGTTGGCTGATATCCATAATTGTTCCCCACACTTTGAGAACGTGATAGGGATGCTGCTGGTCAACGGTAGGCTCTCCTCTACTTTCGAGGTATTTTACGGTGCCATCTGTAAGTACCCAGCGATAGTTTATCTGCCAGGGCTTGCCCTCCTGATGCCCTTGATGCAAAGTTTTTTTGACTAATAGACGATCATCAGGATGAATATGTTTATATATGGTGTCACAATTAGGGATAGAGGAGCTTGAAAAACCTAAAATCTCAAACAATTCATCAGACCAAGTTAGCTGTCTCGTGGTCATATTGTATTCCCAGCTACCGATTTTGGCGATTTTCTCGGCTTTTGCCAGTAATTTTTGGGAAATTTGGAGCTTCTCCTGGGTTTGCTGTCTTTCCGTAATATCTTTGAGCATTACCGTATACAATATGCCTTCACGAGTCGATAACTTCGCCACGGAAGCCTCAGCAGGAAACTCTTGACCGTTTTGGCGGCGACCAAAGACATCGTTACTCCGATCTGCCATCCGCCGTGCTTGTTCTAGAGATTGCCCAAATTGCTGCACATGGTGATGGTGTATTTGACGAAATGCTTCAGGCAATAAGATATCTAAAGGTTGTCCAATTATTTCCTGAGCCTGATAACCAAAAATCTTTTCCGCACCCTGATTAAAGATTTGAACTTTCTGTTGTTCATCAATGGAAATAATGGCTTCATCGGCATTATCTAAGATGCCTTCGAGACGCTGTTGATTTTCTCTTAGAGCAGCTTCTGACAGTTTACGGTCTGCTATTTCTGCCTGCAATAGTTGATTAGTGGTGGTTAATTCATCAGTGCGGTAAGCCACCAATTCTTCGAGATTATCTAATAATTCAGCCTGAGATAAGGCAACGCCAATTTGATCGGCTAACTGCTTCAAGAGAAGGATTTCGGATTCTTGCCACTGTCGAGGTTGGTGACACTGATGAGCAATCAACAGACCTTGGAGCTGGTTCTGAGAGAGAATAGGCACCACTAGTTTGGCTTGGATTTGGAATTGACTCAAAAGCTGCTTAATATCTAACGCAATCGAAGCATGATCGAGATCGTCGATCGCCAATACCTCACCTGTTCTATATCTAGCTAAATATTTACCCCTTAATAACGGATCGGAAAGTTGATAACCTAACATCGAAGGTAAATTAGGCAAAATCGCTTCACTAATCGGCAGTGCTGTATTTGAGGAGTCTATTTTCATAATTAAGACGCGATCGCATGCCAGTAGATGCTGTACCTCTATAACCGCAGCCTGGAGAATATCATCGATTTCAATCGACATCCGAATTTTGCGGGTGATCTCTGTTAATAATTTTATTTGTCGGTATTGTTGCTCCAGCTGGTTCCAAACTCGACGCTGTTCGCTAATATCAATACCTGTGGCGATGATAAACTCGACATTTCCTTGGGCATCAAATAGAGCAGTATTTGACCAGGAAATTAGATGACGGCTACCGTCTTTAGCTAGCCAAGAATTTTCATATTTATTAGGCAGTTGTCCTGCCAGCAGTCTACTAAATACAGCTTTGACAGCCGCTTGTTCTTCCGTCGGAATTAAATAATCCCATACAGGTTGATGCTTGATTTCTTCATAGGTATAGCCAGTAATTTCTTCGCAGGTACGATTAAAGCTAACAATTGCCCCTTGTTGATCTAATACCGCTACTAGCGCCCCCACAGTATTGATAATGGCAGCGGAAAAATCTCGTTCCTGTTTTAGCTGGATTTCTGCTTTGCGACGTTCCCGCAGCGCAACTTGCTGTTCGCTGAGATCGGTATGGGAGCCAGTCATCCGTACTACATTTCCTGCCTCATCCCACAATGCCTGTCCGCGATCTAAAATCCATTTGTAGCTACCATCCTTGCACAATACTCGATGTTCAGAACTATAAAATGGAGTTTTCTGAGCAAAATGCTCCTGAATAATTTCCGTGACGTAGGCTAAATCTTGGGGATGTACCCGTTTAGACCACTCTTCTAGAGTATTACCAATTTCATCTACGGTATAGCCCAACATTTCTTTCCAGCGTTGGGAAAAAAACACTTCGTTAGTCCTGACATTCCAATCCCAAATGCCGTCATTTGCCCCTTTAAGTGCTAGCTGCCATCGCTCTTCATTCTCCCTCAGAGCTTGTTCGGTTTCCTTGCGCTGGGTAATATCCTGTGCTGCTGCATAAAATACTGAGTCTACTGGATCGGATTTAGTCGTCCACAGAAGCCAACGGTAATCTCCTGTGATTGTACGGTAACGATTTTCAAAAGTACTTGTAACCAGTCCTGTGGTTAATTTAGTTATTTCACTAAGAGTGGCAGCACGATCCTCTGGATGGACAAAGTTGATTGAGGATACTGCTAACAGCTCGGCTTTGCCATAGCCGAGAATTTCCGTAAAGGCTTGATTGATGAATTTAAAATAACCATCGAAACCTGTAATACAGAGCAGGCTGGGGGTAACTTCAAAAAACTTTGCCCACTGTGTCGCCTGCTGTTGCCAATGATCTGGCTGTTGATCGTGATTCCAGCTTACTAACCCTGCGTCTTTGGTTGGTAAGAATTGAGTTAAATTCTGGGAATTAATTACTCCTAGTAATTGATCCTCTTGGCTCAAAATCGGTAAATATTTAATTTTATGCTCTTGGAGATAAGACCAAACCACCTGAGGATTTTGACATTGAAGCTCTGTCAAAGATTTTACAGGCTGTGACATGATCTGCTCAACAGTTGTGCTCTGTGGCTCGATGTTGTTTGAGATCGCTCTTAATAAATCTCCTTTAGTTAAAATTCCGCTTAATTTTGCTTTAGTGGGTTTAGATGCCAAGGTTGCAATCACTAGCAGATAGTCAATTTGTGGTTGCCCCAATAAAGCGATCGCCTCCTGTAATAAAGTATTTGGTGCAATGGTAACTGGATTAGATTCAAGATACTGATCGATACACACTAGCAATTATTATTTGAGCAATATCATTTATTTCATATAGTAAGCAATGAGGCAGGCGAACATAATTTATTACTCTTATATTTTATATTATAGGTTTTTTATTATTCGCCTGGGGTTTGACCATTGAATCATAGTAGAGATTTATCGTTGTTATAATTAGCTTTCGTATTCCATAAGCTATCTTTTTTAGGGAACAGTGAACAGGGATTGGAATGACTATGACTTTGGGGACTTTTGCCTATTTCTTGAGGCGATCGCTTTTAAAAGTGATTGGGACTGATTAAGACCTGATCTAGAAGATAAAACAAAAACTTGAAGAACCTGTGAGGAATTAAACTTCTTCTCCCAATATTTTTCCAGACTATTTACTGACTTTACGAAGAACAAAGAGAAATTAATATTTTAATGAGCTATAAAAACAGATTGATGAACCCGTCTTCTCATTCCCGTTTCTCTATCTTAAAAGATAAGTTGGTGCGTAAATTTAGTTATTCAATTATGGCAGATTCTACTGCGGCGTAAACGATTCAGGATGCGATTAGCTAATATTGAGCCAGTTACAGGTTTACAGACATAATCGTCGGCACCCGTTGCAAAAGCCTGATACTGAGTCTTTTCGTCTTGGTGAACACTTAAAAATAAAACTGGCAAATGCTGCCATTGGCGATCGCTCCGCAAAATTTGACACAGTTCAATGCCATTAATATCGGGCATATCGATATCCAACACTAAAATGTCTGGTTCAGTAGCTTCTAAAACTGACCAAAATTTAGTTGATTGATCTAGGGTAGAAATCTCAAACCCCCAAGGTTCTAAAGATATTTTCAAAGACAACAATACTTGAGGATCGTCATCAACAATTAATACCTTAGCCGCCGCCCCAGTCTTTTGAAGCAACTTGGCAACAGCATCGATGGCAATAGTTGGTTCTACTGGATGTTGTAAAGTCAAATTACCCCCCTTACGGACTATATCCAAGCGGTCTAATAATTGAGCCGACTCTGCGATCGCCACAATGGGTAATTGAGGTCGATTTTGATGTAGCTGGTGGAGAAATTCTAGATCTTCGCCATCAGGAAAGGTAATTTTATGAAGGATCGCGTCAATAGATTCTTGTTCAAGGATTGTTTGTGCTTGAGTCAAATCCGATGCAATCTGGGTCTTCATTCCTTTGTCATCAGCCTCTGCAACTAGCTCTTGGCAAGCACTAAAGTTGCTGGCGTGGTCAATGATTAATAATGAAATATTTTTACCTAATGCATCCTGAACAGTTTTTTCAAAGGGCTGATGCCTTAGTTCTTCCCGAAGCGAGGTTGTCAGCATTACGATCTGCTCGATAGTAGCTTTTTCAAGAGGACTATGCCACAGCAATTTTTCAATTTTTTGGGCGATTCTCGAACCTTCGGGAAAACCGAAGCAACCTAAAGAGCCTGCTAATTTATGTGCCGAGCTACGTGCTTGCTCTTGCATTTGGGCACTCAGACGATTTTCTACTGATGCTACTGCTAAATTCTCTAGATCAGCTACTCTTTGCCAGGCTAAGTCCTTAAATTTTGACCAAATTTGCATCAGGGAAGCCGACTTGTCGGTTGGCTTGTTAGTTGAGGTCAAAGAGGAAGCAGTAAGGTTATCATCATCATTAGATTTAAGACGATAACCGACACCATAAACGGTCTTGATTGTATCTTTTGCCATCCCTACCGCTTTGAGCTTGTGGCGTAAACCTTTAATATGAGTTCTAACTGCTTCTTCTCCTGGCGGATCTTCTCCTGCCCAGAGATTATTGATAATTGCTCCAGGGCTAAATACCTGTTGCGGGTGCCGCATAAACAATTCCATCAAACCATATTCTTTAGGCGTGAGGGGTAAAAGCTGTTGGAGATAACGAACCTCATGGGTCTTGGGGTCGAGATTTAGTTCCTGCCATTGGAGAGTGGGAGCCGTGACGTTAATTTCCCGACGGAGTAAAGCCCGAATTCTAGCAGTTAAAACTTTAAAATCAAAGGGTTTGACGATGTAATCATCTGCCCCTGCATCTAGTCCGATAACCTTGTCCGTATTGCGATCGCGGGCAGTTAACAGCATGATTGGCATGGTATAACCATCGGCTCGTAGTTGCTGACAGAGGGTAATTCCGTCAAGGTCAGGCAACATCCAGTCTAGAACCACTAAATCAAAATTAAACAGCGAAATGAACTCTCTGCCCATCTCCCCCGTATTGGCAATATCCACGGCATAACGCTGTTCAATGAGCTTGGCTGCTAGAGCCTCCATTAATCCTTCGTCGTCATCTACAAGTAAAATTCTCACTATTTCGACTGCTTACTTATCTAAAACATGGTACGGCTAATCAAAGATCGATTAGTTTAGCCAAAGCTAAACATTGGGGATTTGAGTGGTAGAAATTTAATCTGTTCTACATATATTATTTAGATTAATAACTAGAAAAAATCGCCAACTTATTGTTAATTATTATTAATCCTAGGTATTTGTGCTAGTCATTTTGAGTATTTATGCCCACGCCATGTGATTATCTAAAATCAGGCTGTTGGGTGCTAGCTTCGCAATCGTACCAACCAAAATAATCGGCAAAAATTGGTTTTTTACTTTAAGTGTCATATATTCCATACAATTGGCGAGACTAAGTTAGAATTCGGACAGATATTTTTTTTGTCTAATGTAATGATGTAAACAATTAATTCAGATTAGCTGAATTTTTAGACTCAAAACATAGAATTTTAAATATCATATCTATATAGCTGCTTCTATTTAAATCCAAGACCATTGATCAAGTTTTAAAATAAAATTTATCAACCATATGGGGTAAGGGCAATTTGAATTTCCGTAGATTTTTACTAATAATCCAGCTTTTTTTTCAGCCCAAGAACATCATCAAGCGAAAATTTTCTTGGTGGGTTAAGATTGTAACTGGTCAACCCCAATGTACTTATTATTTCGGTCCATTTGATAGCCAATCTGAAGCAATTGAATCTCAGTCTGGTTATAAAGAAGATCTGGTAGCCGAACAAGCTAGAGAAATTAAAATTGAGATTGTCCAGGGTAGACCTAAGCTACTGACGATTGCGGAAGAATAATTCTCCCCTAATTCCGAACCTACCATAAATTTAGAGCATGAATAAGCGACACATTCTGATCATTGAAGACGATCCTGGGATTCAAGCGGTTACTAAATTCAGTCTAGAAATGGACGGTGATTGGCTGGTGACAGTTGCCCGGTGTGGTAAAGAAGGGTTGTTGAAAGCGGTGAATCTGCAACCCAATGTGATTCTGCTAGATTTAATCATGCCAGATATCAATGGCTCAGAAATTCTTCAGCGATTAAAATATCATCCCCTTACTAGTGATATTCCGATTATTCTATTTACCGCCAAACTGATTGAAGGCGAAATACTTGAGTTTAAACATAATAATATCATCGGTCTGATTACCAAGCCTTTTGATTGTCTGATTCTGTCCCAGATGATCACAGATATTATTGGCAATTATCGTCATTCAGTTTGTAATTGCGGCTCAAAATAATGGCTAATTACTTATGAATAATATTTTTGTGGTTTTTGTTTTGGTCAAAATGCGGCACTGTTGCATTGAAGTCTGATTTAGAAGATAAGGCGATCGCTAGCGACAAGAGTATTCGTGGAAATAGGGAACTGAAATATATCAGAAATCAAAATTAAGACAAATAAGGAGTAATCTATATGAATATCGAGGCATTATGATCATTTTTAGATAGAAACCTTATGTATAAAGCTCTGAAGTTGAGCAGGATAAATTTTATTTCCTATTCCCGTCTTACGTGGTTCTACATGGCTGGGAGACCC